>JAGLWJ010000084.1 GCA_023133475.1 Phycisphaerae bacterium
GTTTCGTGCAACCCAAGCCCCCGGATGGGGGCGATGGAATCCGCAGTGAACCAGGCGATCCATCGCCCCCTTTGGGGGCTTTGGGCGGGAGGGACAATTTACCCAGGGCTCGCTGCGCTTCGCCCTGGGCTATATTCCATCGCCTCCTCCGGAGGCTAAGAATACGAACAAAAACGCAAATATTGGGTTCACGGTGTTGCATGGCATCCAACCAATTGAAGTGTAGACCAAAAAAATCAGGCGCACCATAGAGTATGGTCACACCCGCGACCGTCAGGGAGCGGCCCGGTTCGTTGCAATCAGCCCGGCACCGGGTTACACTCCTGCGTCCAGGACGTATCGACGCACCAAAAGAAAGATAACTACTCCAGAAAAACAACTCATATGCCTGAACACACCAACCCACAACCGCCCACAAATCCCCCAACACGAGACCTGCCCGCGCCGGCAAAGCGGGTGTTGATCATCGGGCTGGACGGAGCCACCTGGGACGCACTAAAACCGCTGATCCACCGTGGCCTAATGCCTAACCTGCAATCCCTGGTCGAGGGCGGCACTTCCGGCGTGCTCCGTTCCACGGTCCCGCCGATCACCCCGGCAGCCTGGACCACCTTCATGACCGGCAAAAGCCCCGGCACGCATGGGATTATCGACTTTGAACGCTACGACGTCCACACCCACAAACTCAGCTTCAACACCACCAACTGCCTGGCACACGTACGCAGCGTGTGGGAGATACTCGGGGACAAGGGCTTTCGCGTCGGCAGCATCAATGTGCCCATGACCTACCCGCCCACACCGGTCAACGGCTTTATGATCAGCGGATTCGAGACGCCCGGGACCCAGGCACCGTTCGCTTATCCAGCGGAGCTAAAGGACGAAATCCTCCGCCGTTGGCCTGAGTACACCTTCAAGAACAGGTGGCGGCGGAAGACGCTGGGCGGGGACCGCCTGGTGGCAGAGAATATCGCCGCCATCAGCAGGAGTTTTCACCAAGGCGTGGAGGTAACCCGTTTCTGTGGTGAGCGTTACGGCTGGGATGCCATGATGATCGTGTATAAGCTGGTGGACAATCTCCAGCACAAGACCTGGAAATACCTCGACGAGCGAACTCGCCGGTATTGGCCTCGGCGCACTGCCATGACCGAGCAGTGCTTCGCGGAGCTTGACGTTGCCCTTGGCGGGTTATTGGAATACGCCCGCCAGCGGGAGGCTCACGTGTTCATCGTGTCGGACCATGGCCACGGCAGCCTGGACGGTCGGAGCCAGCCCAACCTGCTGCTGATCAACTGGGGCTACCTGAAGCTGCGTGAGGGCAGTGCCCAGGCCCGGACCCGAGTCAGCCACCTGCTCCACCGCTGGTTCAAGAAGAAGCACAAACCGAAGTTCGCCGCGGGCAACATCGACATCGAGCATGATCTGGCTGTCGATTTCTCGCGGACCCAAGCTTGTGTGATGCACGCCGGCATGAACGGTTTTTTGTACATCAACCTCAAAGGCAGACAGCAGACCGGAATCGTCGAGCCCGACCAGTACGAACCGTTGCGCGACGAGTTGCACGAACGCTTCCTTTCCGCCACCTGCCTCGACCCCGACGGCAAAACCGTCAACATCTACAAGGCGGTCCACAAACCGGAGGACGTGTATGGTTGCGAGCGGGCTGATCGTTCATGGCTGCCGGACTTGCTGCTCGTGCCGCGTGACGGTTTGTCGGTGGTGCGAAAAATTCGGGGCCGTCAACCGGTGACTTGGTTCCCAGCCCGGCGTAGAGAGGGGACACACCGCGAAAATGGCGTGTTCGTCGCCTACGGCCCCGGCGTCGCCGTCGGGAAAGAGTTGTCGGCTGACATCATCGACTCGACCCCGACCCTTTTAGCCATGCTTGGCATGCGTATCCCCGACGATATGGAGGGACGGGTCATCGAGGGGATATTCGACCCGCCGATTCGCCACGAGACCGAAACAGCCCAACAAGCGTCACGCGAGGTTGCCGACGAAGAAGTCTACTCTGCCGAGGAGATGCAGTTACTCACCGAGCGGCTTAGCGACCTGGGGTATCTCGAGTAAATGTAGGGTGGGTGGAACCTCGCGGAGCGAGGTGGAACCCACCAACCGGCGACGAGTCCAAGGTCCAAAGTAGTTGTAGGGCGGGTTCTACCCGCCTTCCCAGTGTGGTGCGGCGGGTAAAACCCGCCCTACATGTGCGGTGGGTTGCGCTTCGCTCCGCGAAGCTTCACCCACCCTACGGGGAACCACCCCGAGTAGCCGGTTGCGAAGCCGCCGTTTCGGCTTTTTGTTGCCGTAGTTCCTTCTGTTTTTGAGCATGGATTCTCTTATCTCGGATAGAATTGAACACACTCGCCATCTGCTGCCAGAAAGTATCGACGCTCACCAACTTGGTCTCGACTCGGCGCCCGCTCAGGAAGATTGTCGGGGTGGACCTCACCCCCAGGGACTTGGCCAATTCGATATCCTCGGCGATGCGGGCAGCCACCTCCGGTGAGTTCATGTCTGCCTCGAACTTCGCTGTGTCGAGCCCGAGTTGCTCCGCCATCGCCTTGTAGTCAAAGCCCTTGAGCCTGCGGCGCGAGGCGAACAGCAGGTCGTGAGCTTTCCAGAATGCCTCGCTACCGCCTTGAATCCGGACCGCCTCGGCTGCACGGGCAGCTTTGCAGGCCCGCGGATGCACGTTGTACTTGATGGTCTTGTTGCACTCGGTGGCCAATGGGAAATGCTTCCAGGTCACCCGCAGGTGGTTGTAGAACAGCGGTTGAATTTTGGTCTCCAGGATCTTGGCGAACTTGCCACACCACGGGCATTCGAAGTCGCTGAACACCACCAGCGGGCAAAGAATCTTGCCGTTGGCGATCTGCGGATCGTCCGGTCGAAGCGGAATCTTCACCTTCGGCGATTTCTTGTATATCTCCACCAACAGGCCCGCATCGCTCTTGAAGCCCTCCAACTCTCTCAGGACGAGCTTATTCTCCTTCTGTCGGAGTTGAGCGGCGTAGGAATTCCACACCATCGCCCCGCTGGCGGCGGCGAGCAGGATGCAGGCTGCCATCAGCCGATACGACGGGTGCGGCTGAACATGTGATGATTCAGAATCGCTTGCTGGAGCCGGCGGAGGGGTTCCCATGGCGTCACTGACCGCTACCGCTTTTTCGAGATGTGCAACAGCCTGCGCCCTCGCAGGCCGAAGCAGCAGCATCCCGCCCAGAATCAGGAAGTTGATCACATGAGTCACCATGCACCACGGGCACCACTCATTGCTCTGCGTGAACATGATGAAGATGAAAAACAGCGCCGAACACACTCCGCAGACGTTGGCTGCCAATACCAGTCGATACCATTCTCGCCGGTCGGGTGTCGGCTGACCCACAAACAGGAACCAGATGGCGAACCAGATAAAATAGACAAGCCCCAAGTAGGCTGACGGAATGTAGACCACCGGCTTTTGCGTCCCGCCTGCGCCCTCTGCCTGCTCTTCTCCCTCGAGCGGTTGCGGTGGGATCGTCCCCCAGCGGCTGGCCAACACGCTGTCGCAGTTGGCTCCGCCCTCGGAAAGGGGCTCGCCCATTTCCTTTTCACGCCGTCGTTGTTCTTCGAGAGCCGTGTTGGTAGTGGCTGGTTGCGAGGTGGCGGAGTCAGCCTCGGAGGTGCCCACTTCATCACCGCAGACCGACGCAAACCAACTCGGGCCATGCGTTCCCAGCAGGTGCTTATCCAGCAGCAAGTAGCTGATGAAGATGCCGCACAAACTCAGCACAAACAACGGAACTGTCAACAACCACGCACGTTTCACAACAATATCTACCTCATTGGAAAGCTATCAGCTTTCAGCTTTCAGCTTGTAGGTCGGGTCCGCAGACCCGACGTTCGGGATTCCCAACGGCACCACCGGGGGATGTCGGGTCTGCGGACCCGACCTACGGAGGCTGCCACTTTGCAGATGGCTGACGGCTGATAGCTGACAGCCACTCAAGCCATTATATCTATCCCCTGAATACGAGCCACTTCAGCCACATCCTTGTCCCCACGCCCGGAGCAGTTGATTACGATGATCGACTCGCGAGCCATTTTGGGCGCGATATCGATCACGTGAGCCACCGCATGGGCGCTTTCCAATGCCGGGATGATACCCTCGGTCCTGCTGAGCAGGCAGAGGGCATCGAGGGCCTGCTGGTCGGTTACCGACAAATACGTAGCCTGGCCAATATCGTGCCAGTAGGAATGCTCAGGCCCGACGCCCGGGTAGTCCAGCCCTGCCGATACCGAGTGCACCGGATGGGTTTGGCCGTCGTCGTCCTGCAAGACATACGTGTTCATCCCGTGCAAGACCCCCGGTCGCCCATGCCCGAGTGTGGCAGCATGAGCCCCATAACCAGGCCCGGTCCCGCCGGCTTCCACCCCAACCAATGCCACATCCTCGTCTTCCACGAACGAAGCGAAGATACCCGCCGCATTGCTGCCCCCCCCGACGCACGCCACCACCATGTCCGGCAAACGCCCCTCAGCCGCCAGCATCTGCTCACGAGTCTCGCGCCCGATGACCGCCTGAAAATCCCGCACGATCATCGGGAACGGATGCGGGCCCATCACACTGCCGATCACGTAGTGGGTGTCTTCGACGCTGGCCAGCCAGTCGCGCAGCGCCGCGTTGATGGCGTCCTTGAGGGTCTTCTGGCCGGTCTCGACAGGAACCACCTTTGCCCCCAGCAGTTCCATCCGAAACACGTTCAAGCGTTGTCGGCGGATATCCTCTTCCCCCATGTACACGGTGCACTCGACGCCGAAGCGGGCGGCGGCGGTGGCAGTAGCCACCCCGTGTTGGCCTGCCCCGGTCTCGGCGATCACCCGCCCCTTGCCCATGCGCAGGGTGAGCAAGAGCTGCCCCAACGTGTTGTTGATCTTGTGAGCCCCGGTGTGGTTGAGGTCCTCCCGCTTGAGATAAATCTTCGCCCCGCCCAGGTGCTTGGTGAGCCGGGCTGCGAAGTAAAGCCCACTAGGCCGACCCGCATACTCGCGATAGTGGCGGTTCAGTTCTTCCCAAAAAGCCGGATCGTCACGGGCCTGGCGGTAGGCTTCCTCCAGCCGCTGCACCGCCAGCATGAGCATCTCCGGCATATACTGCCCGCCGTAGTCACCAAACCGTCCACTCTCGTCGGGCACCTTCTTTTGATACGACTCGGGCATAACTCCGGGCACGGGAATCTCCTTGATCCTTGAAAAGTTGCCGCTAACCCACATTTTTCATGAACGCAGAGACGCAGAGAACGCAGAGAAGAGGGGAGTGCACCCAGCGACAATGTCTCACATTCCCCCATTTTCCATTTTCCATTTTCAAAATGCGGCGTTTTTGAGCAGGTTGTGGTACAAGGAATCGAGTCCGTCGGGGATCACTCGCGTGTCTCCCAGGACCGCCATGTAGTTTGTGTCCCCCGCCCAGCGTGGAACCACATGGATATGAATATGGTCGGGCAACCCTGCCCCGGCACAGTGCCCCAGGTTGACGCCGATGTTGAAGCCTTGTGCGTGAACCGTGTCTCGCAGAAGGCGTAGGCTTTGCCGGGTGAGCACCTGCATCTCCAGCAGCTCGTCATCGGTGAGTTGCTCGTAGTCCCCTTTGTGTGCCGCCGAGGCGATCAGAAGGTGTCCGTTTGTATAGGGGAAGCGGTTCATCACCACGAACGCCGTCTTGCCCCGCCAGACCACATGATTATCGCTGTCACTGTCGGGATCAGACCAGTAGTTACAGAGGAAGCAACCACACGCTTGCTGTTCCTTCTCCAGGCTCCGGATAAACTCCATTCGCCACGGCGCCCAGAGGTTCTTGTTAACGTCCGCCATGAGCAAAACCCCCGCCAAACAATCAAGTCTATAAGGGACCTTCCAGCAGAACAAGAAGAATGGAGAATGGAGAATGGAGAAAATTGAAAACTGAAAATGGGGGGATGTGAGACATTGTCGTTGGGTGCACTCTCTTCCTTCTTCTCTGCGTCTCTGCGTCTCTGCGTTCATGAAAAATGTGGGGATGTGAGACATTGTCGTTAGGTGCACTCCCTTCTTCTCTGCGTCTCTGCGTCTCTGCGTTCATGAAAAATGTAGGTCAGCGGCGACAAATCCGCATTTTCCATTTTCAATTTTCAATTTTCCATTTCTCCCCGCTTGTTGCAATACGGGGGGACCGAGCTAGACTGCGACGACTATGGATAGTCCCAACAGAAGTGAATGCTTGTCAGTGTTGGTATGGTTCCCGAGGCGTTTTGCCTGTGGGATGGTAGTTGCACTGTGGGCGGTTCTTGCGGCAGGTTGCGCGGAGGATCCTCGCTTGGCCGGCGCAAAACTCCGCGACCCCGTCGTAGTGGACGTGACCATCGAGGGGCTGACCCTGGGCCGTAACGCTTCGCCTGAGGAAGTGGCCTTCGCCCTGCTCAAAGCCATCAAAGAGGATATGGACGCCGGGGGAGACCAGCAGGCCAGAGAAAAAGCTCTCGACAAGCAGTTCAAACTCGCCGCCCCGTCAGCCATCCATAGGCAACACGTCCGGGCGGTGGGTGCTGAGCACGCCAGCCCCAAAAAGAGTCTCTACAAAACGGTGAAAATCTGGACGCCGACACTGGGGCATTATGCAAACAATTTCAACTTCACCCTCGCCGAAGCCAAGCAGCGGATGCAACGCGATACCCAAAAGAACGTAGCCAGGATGCAAATCTGCAAGTCCGGGGAGGCCCATGTCCTGCTGGAGGTTCAGGACCCCAGCGGCGATCCGAACGCCTCAGTGATCATCCGCATTCGGCTGGTGCAAGAGGAGGGGCGCTGGCGAGTTTGGTGGGTCGGTTACGACTGGCCCCAGCGGCACTTGGCGACTGTGGAATAAAGCTTCTTCTGCAGAATGCCCCCTTTTTAGGCACTCCCTTCTTCTCTGCGCTCTCTGCGTTCATGAAAAATGTGGGTCGGCAGCGACAAGTCCGTAGCGTTTACTAAATGTTTACGATGGATTTGGGCATATTTCTTTGTCAATCTGTGTAATCTGCGTAATCTGCGGATTACCGATAAGGCAACCGGCGACGTACGCTGGGTCTGCTACGAGCCCTACGAAGAGTACGGCTCTGGTTTGCAGGAACTACCCGAATAAAACTGAGGCACGCGCTCCTGATTGGGGAGTTGTAGGGTGGGTGGAGCTTTGCGGAGCAAAGCGCAACCCACCGCGCCGGCTGGTGGGTTCCACTTCGCTCCGCGAAGTTCCACCCACCCTACGGCATGGCGGGTGGAACCCGCCCTACAACATGCCACCCAGGCCGCCCGCCGCAAAAAACCTCGAATCCCGTGCAGGGATCTTCCGGTTGGCACGTTATATCAGGCAGAGTATGCTTTGGAAGATGATGTGCATTACTTAGCAGGAGATGAAGGACGTTATGAACTTAAATCGCGGTTTGGTTGTATTGTGTTTGGGCTGTGCATTTCTGAGTTCGGGATTGGTGTGGGCCGGTCCGGCTGAGGACGGGGCTCGTGTCTTTTCGGAGGGTAAGACGGTGCTGGCTCAGGGTGATTTTCCCAAGGCCCTGGAGTGCTTTGCCACGGCGGTGAAGTCCGACCGGAAGAACGCCGAGTATCGTGCGGCATACTCGTTGTTGCGGCAGGTCACGGAGATGCGCCGACGGTTGGAGAATAACCCCAACGCCAAGAAGTGGAAGTCGATTGCTCGGGGGCTGCGAACCTATTATCACGAGAATAAAGTCCACACCGAGGCCTTGGCTCTTGATCGGCGGATTCACGCCCGGCTGAACAACGCCGCCTCCGCCGCCATGCTGGCTGAGACTGAGTTGACCCTGGGCATGAACGTCGAGGCTGCCGAGTTGTTGGCGAAGTTCAACGATCAGAAGGGCACTCCGCGGACGCGGTTGCTGTTGGGTATCGCCCTGGCGCGGCAAGGCCAAGCCGACCAGGCCCGTAGCGTCGCCGGCGCCCTTACGTTGCCGAAAGATGCCGGTCCGGGCCTGTTTCTTGAGTCCGCACGTTTCCACGCTCTGCTGAGCCAACCGCAGGAGGCGATGCAGATGCTGGCTCGCAGCTTCGAGTTGACCCCGCCGAGCCGTCTCGAAGGGGCCAAGGACTATGCTCGTCAGTGCGAGGACCTGGAATCACTAAGAAAACAATCCGCCTTCGCGGAGGTGTTCAAGACCAAGTCGAAAGTGCCCGAGTCGAAGTGCAGCCAGGGCTCCAGTTGCGGCAAGTGCCCGCATCGCTCATCCTGCAAGAAAGACGAAAAAAAGAAGTAGGGCGGGTTTTACCCGCCTTCTCGGCATGGGGCGGTTTCTTGACGTGGGATGGCGGGTGGAACCCGCCCTACCCTCGCGCGGGTGCCCCAGTTAAGACAAAGGTGGCACCGGCGTCCCGCCGGTGGAAGATGCCGGGTGCCCATCCCGTTTCGCTGGTCCGAAGGACCAGCGAACGGGGTGGGGGACCCATGGCCGCTCCCTTATGGTCGCGGTACTGATTGGAATGAGTCAGTCCCCTACCCCCGCCACCGGCGGGGACGCCGGTGCCACCAAGGACGCCGGTGCCACCAAGGACGCTGGTGCCACCAAGGACGCCGGCCATTATTTCTGAAAGCTGAAAGCTGAAAGCTGAAAGCTATTTTGGTAACCTTTATTCATGTCGATCACCACTACCAGGCGTATTGTTCAATTTGGTTTTCTGATTCTCACTCTTGTTGGGGTATTTGTGGTTCGGGGGAACGCGGAACGGTGGTGCCCGTTCGGCGGGGTGGAGGCGTTGTACGAGTATGTGCGCGAGGGCAACATGCTGTGCTCGCTGGGGGTGTCCAACTTTTACATTCTGGGCGGGGTATTGTTGGCCACCCTGCTTCTGCGCCGTGTTTTCTGTGGTTATATCTGCCCGATCGGGACGATTTCCGAATGGCTTTATGGGCCTATGGGAACGTCCCGGCGGGAAATTCGCGGTCAGCGAGTGCTGTGGTGTTTGCTGCTGGGCGGATTGCTGGGCGCGGTGCTGGTCGCCCCGCTCGGCGATGGCCAGGGTGGATTGTCGGGCATGGCCCAGCGTGGGGCATTGGGGATGGTGTTGGGCGGGCTTTTGGTGGTCGTTTTGTTCGAGCTGTTACCGTGGGTAGTCGCACGGCTGGGGCTCCGCGTGACCAAGGTGCCTTATCGGCTCGACCGCGGGCTGGCGTTGTTGAAGTACGGGGTGGTTGCCATCATCCTGTACATAACCTACCAGGCTGGCGAGTTGCTCTTCCGCGAGTTCGGCCCATGCTATGCGTTGCTGAGCCGGCACGGAGAGGACATCACGATTTGGGCGTATATCGTCTCCGGAGCCATCGTGGTGGGGTCGTTGATGGTGATTATGCCGTTTTGTCGCTGGCTTTGCCCGCTGGCGGCGGTGTTGAATCCGTTTTCGCGGTTTGGGCTTACGCGTATTCGGCGTAGCGAGGAATTCTGCCGTGATTGCACTGAGTGTGCAAAGGTGTGCCCAATGGCGATTCCGGTGGATCAGGTTCGTGAGGTGAAATCCGCGCGGTGCATTTCATGCTTGCAGTGCGTGGAGGCGTGCCCGGAACGTGCAGCCGGCGCATTGGTCTGGGGTCCGCCCAAGTCACTGGGGCGTGGTTGGCCTCACGCTGTGCTGATTGCCATCATGTTGGCTTGTGTCTCCGCGGCGGTGGCGGCTACATATGTGTTTCCGATGCCCTCATTTGTGAAGATTCGCGGTGAGGTTGGGGCAGAAACCGCCACCCTCGCCCTCCGGGTCGAGGACCTCGCGTGTCGAGGCCGTGCCAACTTGTTCACCTACTTCCTGGAACGCGACGACATGTACGAGGTTTCCGGCTATTTGAAGATCGAGGCCTGGCCTGGGCCTGGCGCGGTGGATGTGCGTATTACATACGACCCCAACCTGGCCAATCCCGGCGACATCAAGCGTGCGATTAGCGAGCCATACTACGACCTTATCCAAAACGTCTGGCGCATATCTACATTTGATATCGAAGGCTACGACCCACTGGGGCTTGATGAAGCATTGCCAGGTCCGTGACGAGTTTGTAGGTCGGGTCTGCGGACCCGACCTACGGGGGCTAGGCCGCATTTCTCACACCGCGGAGATCGCAGGGTATTTCCTGGAAAGAAGTTACAGCCAAATTAGGGCGTGGCGGGTGGCATGGTCCACGTTTACGTGGCCATGCAGAGGGCAGATGACGTGATGGAATGACCAAACGTGCCAGGGCTGCCCAGAATATCCTCACGCAATACATGCCCACGCAAGCGTGGGCATGGCACCCGGC
>JAGLWJ010000085.1 GCA_023133475.1 Phycisphaerae bacterium
CAGCCGGGCAATGTACCCCAGCGCCCCCGCCCGCGAGCGCTTGTCCCCGAGGGTCTCGAAGATCGCTCGCACCTCCTCAAGCAATTGCAGGGCGGCGTCCACCTCGCCTTTGGCCGCCCGCAGCCGGGCAATCTCCCCCAGCGTTATTGCCCGCGAGTGGTCATCTCGCCGCCTCTCGGCGATCGCCAGGGCCGCTTCAAGTGCGCCGAGCGCGCGGTTCGGCTCTCCGCGTAGGCTCCAGGCGCGGGCGGCCTGACGAAGCAAGCGCGCACCGGTCATCTGTTCCGCGGGGTGCGTCGACAACTCCAATGCCTTGGCCAGAGCCTCGTAGTGTTCGCCGCCGGCCAACTCGTGGTCCATGACGTCCCACAGTGGCCGGATTTCTGCCCTGGGCCACTCGTCATCGGTGGTGGATACGACGGACGGCAAGGCGTACACGGAGGAGCGGATGGACCAGACGTCCGGCGCGACATTGTGCGCTACGACCGGCAACCACGTCGGCCCTGCAAAGAGCAACGCATGTGGGCAATCGCGAACAACCAGGTTCCTGCGCTCGTTTAGAGTGACAAAGGCTTGAGCCCAACCCGCGCGTGCCTCGTCGTCCAATCCCTGGCACGAAATCCAGACGATCCACCGGGCGGCTGGGCTGGAAGGCAACGAAATAAGGCGCTCGACGATGGCGCGCTTGTCTTCCGGGCTCGCGAACGTCAGACGGCACATGGCGCAGCCGGCTGGCGGCGCCTCGTCGAGCCGGCGCGCGACCTCATGCAACGCGAGGGGGGAGTCGCAGGCAACAAAGGAAAGCTCGAATCCGCTTCCGAGCTCGAGGCCTGTCCTGAGGAGTGCATACTGCTCTTCTCCCTCCGGCCCCAAGGAGATCGGCTTGTCTCTGGCCGACGGCGCGGATGCCTCATTCATCGGGCTGCTCCAGCCTCCGCTTGATCTTCTCGGAGCGCCGTACGAGGGGGTGCAGGTCGAACCATCTGTCGCCGTTCCGGTACGACATCACGAAATGATGGTCGAAGAGGTCGGCGAGGCGATGGAGATCAGCCCTCGTATGGCCGGTGATGTCCCGGTCCTTGGCAACGCGCACCAGAAGATCGATATCCTCGTCCGTGATTGGGCTCTCATATATCTCGCCAATCACATTCAGCACCTTGGCGATGATGGGCTTCACCTGCGCTGTCGGTAGCGGCAAGGGGAGCTTCTTCATGCGTACACGCTGAAGGAGTTCCCTCATCATGCGCAACAGATCGCGCGGATACCCACCGGACGCAACGACGAGCGGATGCAGCACGGTGCGGTCCTTGAACAGATCATCCAGCGGCATGCGTTTGTCGAGGATATCCATCATCGCCTGCACGCCCTTCTTGTGTGGCTTGCCGGTCTTGGCGTTGGAGACCTTGCACATCGGCAGAATATGGATCCGTCCGAATTCGGTCGCGGCCCCCGCCTCCATGAACGTCAGCCAAGGCGGAACCGTGTAGATCGCGTGACAGGGTGTTCGAAGGTAGTTCCAGTCCCGGACAAAGACCTCCTCGACGCTGGTGCGGACGGCGGTGGCGTTGGTGGCGTCGCCGCGCAGCTTCTCGAAGCTGTCCACAATGAGAACCGTCCCGCCCGTGTGCCGCGAGGCCAGCACACCCAGGCATTCGTCCAGGAATTCCCGGCACTCCCGGGCAAGTTCGGGCAGGCGGCCTTCCAGTGATTGATACAGGCGTGTCTTGAAATCAAGGTCCTTGGTGAACGCCAACTCCAGCTCGGCGATTTCGGGCAACTTGACGGTCAACTTCTCCAGGGAGACCCGGTTGTCCAGAAAGGTCCGGAACCTGTCCCAGAAGCGACGAAAAGGCCTTATCTCTCCCGGGGCGCTCGGTTCGGCCAGGAAACGATCCATCCCCGCCGCGATCGTAATCATGATGTCGGAGATGTTGGCGGGCACACGCAGATTCAGGTAGTCCTCTGTATTGATGAATACGACGTTGTAACCGCTGAGCTCGAATCGGTGCGCCAGGATCTTAAGCTCGGTGCTCTTTCCACTCCCGAGGAATCCGGAGAAGAGAAGATGGCTGGCGGCATCACTCATATCCACCGCCTCGAACAGGAACTCGATGCAACTGTGGTCGCTCCCGCGCACTCCGAGCTCGTTGAGGTCCACGTACCGATCGTCTCCGACCTCCAGCCACTCCTCCACCTTGCACCGGTTGAATGCGTCGCGAATCAGATCGGCCATGTCAGGTTCCTTCAACTGTCGCCCCGCACCGCCCGAAAGACGGGGGCGAGGCTGACGAGCACATCACGTCCGAACCTCGGCCAACTCAACGACAAGAGCCGACGGACACGGTCCGTGGTTGAACTTGTAAATATACAGTATTCGCGCGGCATTGCGAACCAACCGCCAAGAAGTGCACGCCGACACTCCTGCCCGATTGGTGAGGGCAGTGGGATCGTAGGCGGTGGGGCGGGCAAACACAAATTGCCGGCAACGACAATGTCTCACATCCCCCCATTTTCAATTTTTATGAACGCAGAGACGCAGAGAGCGCAGAGAAGAGGAAGGGAGTGCACCCAACGACAATGTTTCCCATCCCCCCATTTTCCATTTTTAATTTTCCATTTTCCATTTTCGCCATTCTCAA
>JAGLWJ010000086.1 GCA_023133475.1 Phycisphaerae bacterium
ATGCCTGGCGTACCCAGGGTTCGCTTCGCTTCACCCTGGGCTATATTCCGTCGCCCCCTTTGGGGGCTCTCAGAAGAGGACGCCGGCAGATACGCATAGAAAGGAGTTCCACGTATGGGGCTTACATCAGCCATGTTGGTCGGAGCCACCGGCCTGCACAGCAATCAGTTCATGATCGACACCATTGGCGACAACATCGCCAACGTGAACACTACGGCATTCAAATCACACCGAAGCCTGTTCGAGACGATGTTCTACCGCACCCTGCACCCGGGCTCGGAACCGGCGGAAAACTTCGGCGGGACCAACCCCAGACAGATCGGCTACGGGTCGGGCCTGGGCAGCTTGCAGCAGAGCTTTGCACAGGGTTCGCTGCAACCCACCGGGGTCAAGTCCGACCTGGCTATCGACGGAAGCGGGTTCTTCATTCTCACCCAGCCGGATGACAGCCAAGTGTACGCCCGCGACGGCGCCTTTGAACTGGATCAGAACAACACGCTGGTCTCAGCCGACGGCTGGTCCGTCAAGGGTTACGCCGCCGACAGCGACGGAACCATCATCGACGGCACGCTTACAGACCTGACGATCCCCCTGGGCACGCGACGGGAGGCGGTAGCCACCACCGAGGTGACCATGGACGGCAACCTGGATGCCTCCAGCGCCGAGGCTTCCACGGCGGCGGTGCTTACCTCGGCGACGCTGGTGACAGCCGGCGGCAACCCCGCCACCGAAACCACCGCACTAACTGATCTGGTGGATGACTTGCAAGTCCCACTGTTCGCCACCGGGGACGAAGTGCGCATTGACGGATGGGAGAAGGGGGGCGTGGGGCTTCCCACGGTGGAGTTCGTGGTCGGAACCGATGTCACCACCCTGGGCGACCTGGCATCGCTTATCGAGACCCGCGCGGGCATCAACACCGACTCCGAGACCGGAGGGGCACCCGGTGTCACCGTAGTGGACGGCTCCCTCGTTGTCACCTCCAACCTCGGCCAGGCCAACGCCGTCAGCATGAACGCATCGAGTATCCGCAACAACACCTCGGGGACTCTGCCGTTTGCGTTCACCGCGACACCCGCCGTCGGCGAAGGCGATACCACCAGCCGCCTGGTCTACGATTCGCTGGGCAACCCGGTGGAAGTGCGTCTGCGTGTGGCTTTGGAGAGCAAGTCCTCATCCGAGACCGTCTGGCGATTCCACGCCGAATCGGTTGACGACACCGACGTCAGCCCCATCGTGGGAACCGGGACGGTCACCTTCGACCAGAACGGGCAGTTCGTCTCCGCCGCAAACACGAACATCCAAATCGATCGTGCCGACACCGGGGCGGTCACTCCCATCGACATCACGTTGGATTTCTCAAAGATGACCGGGTTGGCCACCCCGGGCCAAGGCTCGACTCTGCTGATGTCTTCGGACAACGGCAGCCCCGCCGGTGAAATGATCGACTACGCCATCGACCAGAGCGGAATCATCACCGGGACCTATAGCAATGCCCAGACCGAAGTGCTGGGCCAAGTGGCGTTGGCAACCTTCACCAACCCGGAAGGGCTGATTGCCGAGGGTGACAATACCTTTGTCACGGGGATCAACTCGGGCGATGCGCTGATCGGGACTGCCCAGACCCTGGGAATGGGGGCTGTCAAATCGGGAAACCTGGAGATGAGCAACGTTGAACTTACGCGGGAGTTTATAGGGCTGATCACCGCCTCGACCGGTTTCAGTGCCGCCGGCAGGGTGGTGCGGACAGCCGACGACCTGCTTCAGGAGCTATTGCTGTTGGCCAGATAAGTAGGGCGGGTTCCACCCGCCTTTGGGGCACGGCGGGTGGCCACCGCTTTGGCCGCTCCCTCACGGTCGCGGTACTGATCGACGCGGCGGGTGGAACCCGCCCTACGGGGCTTATTATAAGGATGCAATACATGATCACACTGACCCGACTTAACAACAAACCCTTCGTCATGAACGCGGAGTTGATCAAGACCATCGAGACGACCCCGGACACCATGATTACCCTGACCTGCGGCGACCGGATCATGGTCCTCGAATCGCAGCAGGAGGTGGTGGATAAAGCTATCGATTACGCCCGCCGGATCAGGAACTTCCAGGTAGTGTGAGAGGGTTGCCGATTGACAGATAGCGGCGATCGCAACCGCGCCGGGGTGTTTAGCGGCGACCAGTCCGTAGCGTTTAGCGGCGACCCACAGGGGAGCGTGACGAATGGAGAATGGAGAATGGAGAATAGCAATGATCGCAAATGCGCCGGGGTGTTTAGTTGTAGGGCGGGTTCTACCCGCCTTCTTGCCATGGCGCGGCGGGTGGAACCCGCCCTACATCTTTGATCCTTCATCCCTGCGGGTGTCGCCGAAGGCGGCATGACAACTGCGGCGTGAGAGGTGCGGGTTAGCCCGCGATTGAGAGGTTTGTCATGGATATTTCCACGGTTATCGGTCTGGTTGTCGGCATCAGCCTGATCAGTTTTGCGATTCTTTCCGGATCGAGTTTTTCGGCGTTTGTTGACGCACCATCGATGATGATCGTTATTGGCGGCGCCTTTGCCGCGGCGTTGATCAGCTTCCCGCTGCGCAATGTGCTGGGGGTGGCCAAGGTGGTCAAGAACTGCTTCTTCAGCAAGCCGGCCAACCCCATGGGGTTGATCACCGATATGGTCGGCTATGCGGAGGTGGCCCGTCGTGACGGCATTCTGTCACTGGAGAGCCTGACCAAGGACATCAAGGACGAGTTCGTGGTCAGCGGTATCCAGATGGCGGTGGACGGGACCGATCCCGAGTTGATCGAGCAGATCATGAGCAACGAGTTGGAGGCGGTGGCGGACCGCCACGCCGACGGCAAGGCGTTGTTCGACAACATCGGCAAGTACGCCCCGGCTTTTGGCATGATTGGAACGCTCATTGGTCTGGTGAAGATGTTGCAAGCCATGGACGACCCCAGTGCAATCGGCCCGGCGATGGCTGTCGCCCTGCTCACCACACTCTATGGTGCGTTGCTGGCCAACCTGGTCGCCCTTCCACTGGCGGACAAGCTTAGCTTGCGCAGCGAGGAGGAAATGCGGCTTAAGATGATCGTAATTCGCGGGGTGATGGCGATTCAATCCGGCGACAACCCCCGGGTGGTGGAGCAGAAGCTCAAGACCTTCCTGCCTTACAAGCTGCGTAGCGAGGGCTCCAAAGCCCAGGCGGCTTAGTATGACAGCGCTACTTTGATCTCGAACTCCACAACCCGAGGTCGAAAAAGCGGTTTGACGATCCGGCGCCGGGACGAAAAACAATGAGTTACGAGCAATTCAGTGCCGTTTTCGGCGAGAGAGTTTCGTGGCGGCAGGCTTGCGCTAGGCCCGGCATTTATGCCGGGCCTAGCGCGCCCCGTCGAGACGCGAAACTGCCTCGCCGAAAACGGGACTAGCGCTGTCATATTAGGGATAGTGGTTTATGAACAAAAAGAAGAAAAAGGAATCCGCCGGCGCCCCGGCATGGGTGGTCACCTTTGGCGACATGATGTCGCTGCTGCTGTGCTTCTTCGTGATCATCGTCTCGATGAGCGAGATGAAAAAGGACGAGAAGTTCCGGCAGGTGGTCACCTCGCTGAAGAAAGCCTTCGGTTATGAATCGACTATAGGGAATATGCCCCTGAACATCGATTCGGTCAACTCGCTGATTCAGCAGTTGCAGACGGTGATCATTCCACCGGACATACTGCACGAGGGCGATACGGACGTCGAGGGTATCGAAGGGCGGGTCTACAAGGTGACCGACGTCCGCGAAGGGATTCACATCGAGATTGGGGGGCGGATCACCTTCGCCCGCTTCAGCGCGGTGCTCAAGCCGGTCAGCGTCGAGCTGCTCGGGCAGATCGCCGATAAAATCCGCGGCAAGAACAACATCCTCAAGATTACCGGGCATGCCACCCGCGAACCGCTTCCCCAAGACAAGTTATACACCGATCCGCTGGATTTATCTTACGCCCGTGCCCGCGCGATCGCCGATGAATTGCTACATCAGGGCATTCGCTGTGAGCGAATCCGGATTGTGGCGGCAGGTTCGGCTGCACCGGTTCAGCGGGACGACTACACCGAGGAACTGCGGGCCAGAAACCGCCGCGTCGAAATTGTGGTAACCGAAGCGCTGATCGAGGAATACTCCGGGCAACCTTTCGACGGCGAACACAGGGAATCTCCAGATGTCTCCAGATGAGGCACAAACAGCGGACTCCTCCGCCGGCTCGTTCAAGAAGAAGCTGATCACCCTGGTCATCGTGCTGGGGGTCATGCTGATCGAGGGGGCGGCGATCTTTGTGGTTGTGAGGATGACCGGAGAATCGCCCGAGGACCTCCAGGCTGCCGAGTTGGAGAACCGCGAGGACCTACTCAAAAACATGGATGCCGAATTGCCCCTGGGCGAATGTGACGCGATCAACCGCAAGTCGGGCAGGTCCATCGTCGTGCACCTTGTATTGTACGCACGGGTCGCCGCGGATAAGCAAAAGAACACCTTGCAGTTGATCGAGAAGCGCCAAAGCACCATTAAAGACCGGGTGCAAATGATCCTGCGCCGCGCCGACCCCCAGCATCTCCACGAACCCAACTTGGACACCATCAAACGCCAGATCAAATTCGAGTTGGACAAGATTCTGGAAGACGACGAACTCATCCTGGAAGTGCTGATCCCGCAAATCCTGCAGACTTCCGAACGCCTTTGATTATCGTGAGCCCGGGCGAACGCCGATAATATCCAGGCAGCCTGGGAGCGATTGAGACCATCTACCAGAAGGCGGTGCGGCGGTTATGGCAAAGGAAGACCAACCCCCCGAGGATTCCGGGGAATTGACCCAAGAGCAGATCGATGCCGCCTTTGGCGGCGGAGGGGCGGAGGATGCACCGGACCCCGCCGCTTCGACATCCTTTTCCCAGGATGACATCGACGCCATGCTCGATGCCGGCAACGCCGACCCGCAGCCCCAATCCGCTCCCGTTCCCGCCGAGGCTCCCGCTCCCGCCCCCGCCGACGAAGGCGAGTTGGCACAGGCTGATATCGACGCCATGCTAACCGGTGGGGGTTCTGCCGGTGATGATACTCTGTCTGACAGTATGCTCACCCAGGCGGATATCAACGCCGCATTGGGGGGAGGGGGCACCGGGGCGTCCGAGGAGAGTTCCTCCGGTGGAGCCATGACACAAGCGGATATCGATGCCGCGATGGCTGATGCGAGTGCGGGCGACACCCCCCAGGATCAGCCTCCCGTGGACGATCGCGTGGATGCCACGGGGAGGCCTTTCGACGCGGCAGCAGCAGCAATGGCTGCCGCTATCGAAGAGGAAAAGGCAGCGGCGGCGGCGCCTCCACCGCCTCCACCGCCCGATACCAGCCCTGTCGAACTGCCCAGCTTCGACTCCGACGAGGATGGGGAAGACACCAACAACATCATGCTGATCCAGGATGTCGAACTGCGGGTCAAGATTGAACTGGGGCGGACGCGTATGTTGGTCGAGGATGTGCTGGCACTGGCAACCGGCAGTGTGGTCGAGCTGGACAAACTCGCCGGCGACCCGGTGGACGTGTTTGTGAACAACCGCCTCATCGCCCGCGGCGAGGTGTTGGTCTTGAACGATAACTTCTGCGTGAGAATAAGCGAAATCGTCTCGAACGCCGACGCCCGGCAGGTCGGATAACCTGAGATGCTTCACCGTCGCAAACGAAGCGTTTAGCGGCGACAAGTCCTTAGCGTTTAGCGGCGACCCGAAGGGGAGCGTGGAGCGTGGAGCGTGGAGTGCGGAGCGCGAAAGATGGAGCGTGAAAAACTGAGAAAACGGCGTAATCACCGCTGTAGGGCGGGTTCCACCCGCCTTCCTGGTGTGGCGTGGCGGGTGGAACCCGCCCTACATCCGTGGAGATGTGGAGTTTGCCGGTTTCTTCTGCTCTGTACCGCGATGCAGGTTTTGCCGACGGCATATGCCACCACCGAGCCTGCGGAGATACCCAGCGTCGCCACCCCATCGTCCGGTATTATGATCGATACCACTACAGTGCGCGAGGTTCCCCCAGCACCAAAGCAGAGCACCGGCGACAAACAAACAACACAACCCGCCTCCGGGACGGGATTGCAGCAAATACGCTCGACGGTCCTGAAACGTTCCACCCCCACCCCCACCGCTGGTGCGAGTGCCACCCGCAAACGGCCCTGGTATCGCAACAGCCTGCTGGTCTTGACTAGTGTGCTGGGCCTGATCCTGCTGGTGAGCTACGTGGCCCGCCGCTATGTGCCTGCGGTGCGGGCATTGGGTGGCGGAGCCTTGCGCGTCATGCAGCGTACACCCCTGTCATCCAAACAAAGCCTGGCACTGATCCAGGTTGGCCGGCGGATGGTCTTGATCGGAATCACTCCCGATCAGATCAGCACCCTCTCGGTTATCGATGATCCCGAGGAGTGTGCCCACCTGCGGGTTTCCACGAATACCGGCGCCAAAACCGCAGACTCGAATTTCGACAAGGTTCTGTCAGCCGAGGCTGACAAGTTTGATCGCCAACCACTCGAAACCGCAATAGCCCCAACCGACGGCTCCCAGCGTCTGCAAGACGCCAAAGGCCATCTGGAGGGGATGCTGAGAAAGCTGAAAAAAATGCAGGTGGAGTAGAAATACCGGCTCTTCTTCCCGGTCTACCGGCACCTGTTTGGGCGCTAAGGAGTAGCGCATGATCCCAGAGCATGGAGGCTCAAGTTTTAGAGTGCGTGTGAAACGCGGCGTAGCCGTGCTGGTGGTGGCGTTGTGGTTCGCTACGCCGGTGTCGGCGCAATCCTCACCGTCAGCCAACCTCTTCGACAATTCGCTGGGTATTCCCGACGCCCGGGCGGTGCTGCCGGCGGCGACCGATGCCAAGGGTGTCGGCGCCACGCTCCAGATCATGGTCTTGTTGACGGTGCTGACGCTGGTTCCGTCCATCCTGATCATGACCACCAGCTTCACCCGCATCCTGATCGTGCTGACCCTGTTGCGTCAGGCGATGGGCACCCAGCAATTGCCCCCCGGGCAGGTCATTCTCGGGTTGTCGTTGTTCATCACCATGCTGGTGATGGCTCCGACGTGGTCCAACATTAACGAGCAGGCTTTGACCCCTTACATGGACGGGGTGATGGGGCAGCGTAAAGCCCTGGAGGTGGCAGCCGATCATCTCCGCGTGTTCATGTACCGGCAGATCACCCAAGCCGAGAACTCCGAGGACATATACCTGTTCCTCGAATATCGTCTGAAACGTGCGATCGAGCCGGGCGAAACCGTGACCCTCGAGCAGATTCCCACCACGGTGCTGATACCGGCTTTTATCATCAGTGAGCTGAAGACCGCCTTCATCATGGGGTTTCGCATTTATCTGCCGTTTCTGGTGATCGACATGGTGATCGCCTCGATATTGATTTCGATGGGCATGATGATGCTTCCCCCAGTGCTGATATCGCTGCCCTTCAAGCTGTTGTTATTTGTGCTGGCTGACGGGTGGCACCTCATCGTGCAAACCCTGCTGTACAGTTTCGTCACCTGAAGGATGTAGGGCGGGTTCCACCCGCCTTCTTGACGCGGCGTGGCGGGTGGAACCCGCCCTACTTTGCGGGTCAGGAGGATTGGTCAATGGACTTTGACATGGCACTGGACATCGGGCGCAACGCTTTTCACCTGGCGTTGCTGACCTCGGCTCCGATTCTGGCGATGGGCCTGGTGGTGGGCCTGGCGATCTCGATCTTTCAGGCGGTCACTCAACTCCAGGAGCAGACGCTGAGTTTCGTCCCCAAGATTGCCGCGATGGTATTGGCTGCCTCTTTGTTCATCCCGTGGATCGGGACGCGGATGCTCGACTATTGCCGCGAGATGTTCGGCACTTTGCCGTAAGTTGCGCATGGCTTGTGACGACGAGATAATCCGGCTGGTCACACAGTTGCCTCTGTTTTTGCCGGTTTATGCGCTGATTTTGTTCCGGGTGGCGGGGTTGATGATGACGGCGCCGTTGTTTGGCAGTTCGGTGATTGCGGTTCGCATTCGGGTGGCTATTGCTGTGGTCCTTTCGATGGCGCTGTTCCCGGTGGTGGCGCCGACCGCCCCGGCCCACTTGGGGCTTGGTGACGCGGTGGTCGGTGTAGTTGGTGAGATGATGATCGGCTTGATCATGGGGTTGGCGTTGAACGTGATATTGGTGGGGCCTGATCTGGGCGGGATGATCTCGGGGCAGCAGGCAGGGTTGGGGCTGGGGCAGTCTTTTAATCCCATGACCAACTCCAACTCGAGCGTGTTCGGGCAGGCTTACTTCATGGTGTTTCAGACGGTGTTTTTGTTGGCCGGCGGGCATCGGGCGCTGATGGGTGCGTTGTTGGACACGTTTGAAGTCATTCCGCTGGGTTCTTTTCGGGCCGGCCCCACGGTCACCGAGCTGATCGTGTCGTTGTTGACCAGTGCGTTTATTCTGGGGTTGCGGATGGCTGCCCCGGTGTTGATTGCGTTGTTCGCAGCCACTCTGACGCTTGGTGTTCTGGCTAAGACCATGCCGCAGTTGAACATTCTTTCGGTTGGGTTTGCGATTCGGGTGATGTTGGCATTGGGTGTCGCGTCGTTGACGTTCCCGGCAGCGTATGACGTGTTCATAGAGGCGTTGAGCGATTCGATAGTCTCGATGCGTGATGCGTTCGGCTTAGGCCCAACCGTGTTCTGAATGGCCGCTCCCTAACGGTCGCGGTACTGATCCAGGCTGTAGGGCGGGTTCCACCCGCCGCCGCTCCCTAACGGTCGCGGTACTGATTTGGGGCCGCTACTGATGGCTGATAGCTGAAAGCTGAAAGCTACCTATGGCAGATGATCTAGGTGAGAAGACTGAAGCCCCAACGCCGCGCCGGCTTGAAGAAGCCCGCAACCGAGGCCAAGTAGCCCGAAGCCAGGACCTCTCGGCAGCGGTGCTGTTGCTTGGAGGGTTGCTGGGTCTGCTGGTCATAGGCCCGGACATCTGGGGAGGATTGCTGGGCAACATGCGTTTGGGGCTTGGGGCTGACCGGCTAACCCCCGAAGGCGATTTGGGCACATTGGCTCTTGCAATGGCTGGCGGGGCGTTCAAGAACGTGGTGGTGTTGATGCTCATTCTGGCGGTGGTGGCTTTGACGGTGATGTATGCTCAGGTTGGTTTTCTGTTCACCGCGACACCGTTGACTCCCTCGCTGGCCAAGCTCAACCCCATATCGGGGTTTAAGCGTTTGTTCTCGAGCCGCAAGGTGGTGGAGCTGTTGTTGAACCTGGCCAAGCTGAGCCTGGTCGGCGGGGTGGCATACCTGACCGTCAGGAGTTTCGAGGACCGGCTCGTACTTGCCGCCAGCGTTGGTTTCCCGACGGTGTTCTCGATGATCTGGGAGATGTTGTTCAAACTGGGGCTTTACCTGGCGTTGGTGATGCTGGTGCTGGCGTTGCTGGATTACACCTATCAGCGTTACCGCCACACCAAGGAGCTCAAGATGAGCAAGGAGGAGGTCAAGGAGGAACTCCGCAGCATGGAGGGCGACCCGATATTAAAGCGTCGTCGCCGTCAGGTTCAGATGCAGCTTGCCATGCAGCGGATGCGCAAGGAGGTGCCCGAGGCGGACGTGGTGGTCACCAATCCGACCCACTATGCCGTAGCTTTGAAGTATACCCCGGATTCCATGTCGGCTCCGAAGGTGGTAGCCAAGGGTGCCGACTTTCTGGCATTACGGATTCGCGAGATCGCCGCCGCCGCCGGCGTCCCCATCGTGGAGCGCCCGGTGCTCGCTCGAATGCTCTTTGCCGAAGTGGAGGTTGGGCGCGAGGTCCCCGGCAAGTTCTTTGAAGCGGTCGCCGAGATTCTCGCCTACGTATACGAACTAACCGGCAAAAACATGCGCCCAAAACCAGTAGCGGTCGGAATGGGGAACTGAGAAAAATGGAAAATGGAAAATGGAAAATGGAAAATGTGGGCGCGGCGGCGTTTTCAGGTTTAAGGGATACATTCTCTGTTCGGCGCGCTCCTCTACTACACGCTCCCCTACGGGTCGCCGCTAAACGTTGCGGATTGTCGCCGCTGCCCCACATTTTTCATGAACGCAGAGACGCAGAGAGCGCAGAGAAGAAGGGAGTGCACCCGACGACAACGCTCCCCATCCCACATTTTCCATTTTCCATTTTCCATTTTCCATTTCCTCCGAGGTGTTGATGGACGCTGGGGCACTTAATAAATCGACCATTCTTGAGGTTGGCAACGCCATTGCTCGCCAACGGGGGACCCTGCTGCCTGCGTTCTCGCTGTCCCTGATTCTGGTTATCCTGATTCCGCTACCCACCAACATTCTCGATTTCCTGCTGGTGACCAACCTGACGTTCTCCGCCGTCATCCTGCTCACGGTGATGTTCATGCGGAGCCCGTTGGAGTTTTCGTCTTTCCCTTCGGTTTTGCTGGCTATGACGCTGCTGCGCCTGGTGCTCAACATCGCCACCACGCGGTTAATCCTCACCAACGCCGACCAAGGCACCGCCGCTGCCGGATTGGTCATCCAGACGTTCGGGCACTTTGTGGCTGGCGGCTCGCTGATCGTCGGGGTGATTATCTTTGCGATTATCGTGATCATTCAGTTCGTGGTGATCACCAAGGGTGCGACGCGAATTGCCGAAGTGGCTGCCCGCTTCACCCTGGACGGCATGCCCGGCAAACAGATGGCGGTGGACGCCGACCTGAACGCCGGAACCATCAACGAGGAGGAGGCTAAACGCCGCCGGGCTCAGATCACCCAGGAGGCGGACTTCTACGGGGCGATGGACGGTGCCAGCAAGTTCGTTCGCGGTGACGCGATTGCGGGCATCATCATCACCGTGGTCAACATTCTCGGCGGTTTATACGTGGGCATGGTGGAACTGGACCCGCCGCTTTCGTTCTTCGATACCCTGTCCACCTTCACCAGGCTGACTATCGGGGACGGGCTGGTCTCGCAGATTCCCGCGTTCATCGTCTCGATCGGGGCAGCCATGATCGTGACCACCTCGTCGTCCAAGAACAACCTGGGCGAAGAGATTGCCCGGCAGGTAACCTCCCAGCCGTTGGCGATGGCGACTGCCGGCGCGTTCCTGCTTTTGCTGACGCTCACCCCGTTGCCGAAGGTCCCGCTGATTTTTCTGGCCAGTGCTTGCGGATTGCTCTTTCACCTGATCCGGCGTGGGCGCCGGGTGGTTGCGGAGGCCAAGGAGGCCAAGATCAAAACCAAACCGAAAACGCCCGAACGAATCGAGAACTACCTGCGCGTTGACCTCATGGAGCTGGAGATCGGATACGGCCTGATCAAACTCGTCGATCGCAAGCAGGGCGGCGACCTGCTCGACCGGGTCACCAATCTGCGGCGGCAAATCGCCCAGGACCTCGGCATTGTCGTGCCGCCCATCCGCATGCGCGACAACGTCCAACTTCAGCCGAACGAATACGTCGTCAAACTCAAGGGGCTTGAAATCGCCAGGGGGGAAATCATGCCCGGGCATCTGCTTGCTATCGACTCCGGCACGGTCACTTCCCGGGTTGGGGGGGTGGAGACCAAGGAGCCGTCCTTCGGGCTGCCGGCACTCTGGATCACCGATGACCAGCGCCATGAAGCCGAGCACAAGAACTACACCGTGGTTGAGCCGACCAGCGTGCTGGCGACGCACCTGACCGAAGTGATCAAGCAGCACGCCGACGAGTTGCTCACCCGCAACGAGGTCGCCCGGCTGCTGGACAACCTCAAGGAACGCTCGCCCAAGCTGATCGAGGAGACGGTTGGGGAGGTCGTCAAGCCCGGTGAGATTCAAGCGGTACTGCAAAACCTGTTGCGTGAGGGCGTCCCCATCCGCGATCTGGAGACGATCCTGGAGACTCTGGCGGACTGGGCCCCGCGCACCAAGGACCTCGAAGTGCTCACCGAATACGCCCGCAACGCGCTGGCCAGAACCATCTGCCACCTCCACCGTAGCCCCGAAGGCAAGATCAACTGTATTACACTGGACCCGAAACTGGAGGAACTGATCAATGCGAACCTGCAACGGTCCGAACAAGGGACATTCCAGGCCATGCCTCCCCAAGTTCAGCAGCGTGTTGTCGAAGCCATCCGCGCCACGGTGCAGCGGGCGATGGTGGAGGGTATGGGGCATCCCCCGGTGTTGTTGTGCCCACCACAAATCCGCGTTTGGGTGCGGCGGATGATCGAACCGGTGCTCTCGTCTGTTGCGGTGATGTCCTACAACGAAGTCGTTCGCGGTGTTGAGCTGGAATCCAAGGGAATGGTAGTTCTCGATGAAAAACCTGAAGACCTTTCAAGCTAAAACAATGGCAGAAGCCATCGACCAGGTCAAACGTCGGCTGGGGCGTGACGCGGTGATCATGCACACCCGCACGGTGACCCGGGGCGGGGTGCTGGGTTTCGGTGGCCAGCCGCTCGTGGAAGTGACCGCCGCTGCCGGGGATATGACATCAGTGCCGGCTCGGCAAAACAGCGGGGTCACCGACCAGCGTAAATTGTTGGCTGAGTTCGGCGAGTTGCGGGCTGCGGTCCAAGGCCTCGTGCAGGATGCACGCCTGCGGCGCGTCCCCAACCTGCCGGAAGAACTCCTCGAAGCCTACACCAGCCTGATTCAAACCGATGTGGCTGAGGATATTGCCGTGCAACTGGTGGACCGGATTCGTGGCGATCTGGACCCCAGCCGGCTGGCCGATCCGCAGGTGGTTCGCCGGCATCTGGCCGCTTACGTGGAGTCCATGCTTCCGGTGGCTGGGCCTATCCTTCTGACTCATCGGGCTGCCCCGGCGGTCATCGCCCTGATCGGCCCGACGGGGGTGGGCAAGACCACCACCATCGCCAAGCTCGCCGCCAATTTCAGCCTGCGCGAGGGCAAGAAGGTCGGGATTATCACCATCGACACCTACCGCATCGCCGCCGTCGAGCAGATGCGCACCTACGCCCGCATCATCAACGTGCCTCTGGAGGTGGTGATGAGCCCATCGCAATTACGCGGCACGATCGATACTATGAAAGACCGCGACGTGATCCTGCTGGACACCGCCGGGCGAAGCCACAGCGATCAGATCAAGCTCAACGAACTAAAATGTTATCTGGATGAAGCCAAGCCCCACGAAGTGCACCTGGTGCTCTCTGCCACCACCAGTCGGGGCGTGCTCTCCGAAGCCGTCGAACGTTTCGGCGTCGTCGGCGTCGACCGGGTCATCTTCACCAAGCTGGACGAAGCGGTTGGTTTCGGGGCGATCCTTTCCTGTCTGACCCAGGCCAATGCCCGCCTTTCATACCTCACCGACGGGCAGGAGGTGCCCGACGATATCGAGGTAGGCCATAGCCGCCGGGTGGCGGAACTCATCGTCAGCGGCAAACGAGTGTAGGGCGGGTAGAACCCGCCCTACATTGGGTGGCCCATGGCGAAGCTTTGGGGCTTTTTACAAAATCCCTGAAATATCCCCTTGCAAACTGCGGATATATGTTGCATGATTGATGTATCGAGTTGGCGTCTTGGTCCAGGAGGGTTTCGAGTCGCCACCCGGATGGATGTTGTCGCTAAAGGGTTCTTCCCGCGCTGGGCGTTTTCCCTTTGCGCCAGGCGATGGCATCTGTTGGAGGGTTTTGGTAATAAGGCAACACGGATGTTGCAGGCATGATCGTTAAGTTTTCAGGGGCAATCCTGGGTCTTCTCGCGTTCAGCGTAGCCGTAGTGGGCGGTCTTTGGGTAGGCAACCCGGCTACGGTAGTTCTTTCCCGCGCCATTTGGTCATTGGTGGTCTTTTGCGCCCTGGGGCTTGTGGTAGGTTTCGCAGCCCATGCGGTGGTGGAGGAGTATGCACGCCGGCGTTTCGATGCGGTTCGGGCTGAAGTGCAGGACCCGGACGAATCGGGCGAACCCGCCGACGAGAACGCTACAACCTCCACTTCGCAGGAAGAGCAGGCACAAGAGACAAAGTAACGCATAACTCCAGTCGGTCACCGTGGAATATCGCCCGCAAAAGTTGCGTGGGGATGTGCGAGTGATCGGCTGTCGGGTTTGCGGGGAGGAGTGTTCATGCTTGCCGCTCAGACCATGCCCGATATCGCCACCATCTGGCACCGATTCAAAGCCACCGGCGATCAGGCATTGCGCAACATCCTGATGGAAACCTATCTGCCGGTCGTCAAGTACAATGCTGAACGTCTTTGCAGTAGATTGTCCGATGAGGTGGACTGCGATGACCTGGTTTCCGCCGGCGTCTTTGGATTGGCTGACGCCATCAACTCATTCGATCTAAGCCGGGGCGTAAGATTTGAGACTTACTGTGCTCCGCGTATCCGGGGGGCCATGTTGGACGAATTGCGAAATCTGGATTGGGTGCCGCGCATCATACGCAGCCGTGCCGCCAAGCTCGAAGAGGCCAACCGCACTCTCGAAGCCGAACTGGGGCGTGCCCCCGACGACGACGAGTTGGCTGATCGCCTGAAGCTACCCCACGCCAAGCTGGACAAGTTCAAGCGTGATGGCAACGCTGTGGCGTTCGTCTCGCTTTCACACCCCCACTACGCGACCAAATCCAGCAAGGACATCTGTGCCATCGACCTGCTGGAGGACGAACGGGGCAAAAACCCCCTGCTCGAAACCCAAAAGAGAGACCTCAAGGACATGGTCACCCGTGGGCTGAGCAGGGCTGAGCGGTTGGTCCTGATTCTTTATTACTATGAAGCGATGAGCATGAAGGAGATCGGCACGGTGCTGGACCTCTCCGAGAGCCGCATCTCACAGATGCGCTCCTCCGTCATCGAGCGTCTGAGGTGCCAATTCCGCCACCGTCGCGAGGTCCGCAGGAGAATGGAGAATGGAGAATTGAGAATGGAGAATGGAGAATGGATGTAGGGCGGGTTCTACCCGCCGCGTGATGCCACAACGGCGGGTGGAACCCGCCCTACATCTAAAGTTGCCTTGTTGCCTTTCCCCCCTTCCCTTGCCCCCTCCGCGATATCGTAGGATAGGATGTCACCCGGTGCGGTGGCGTCCTATATTGTAAGGGGGATCGGCAAATGAAGTGGTTGGCCAAGTCGTTCATCATCATGGTTGTGGGGCTTTGCGTATCGACCGCGCTGTTGATAGGCCCTCTAAGCAAGCAGTTGACAGAGCTATCGCTTTTCCGACGGGGCGCCGACGCGAAAGGTGAGGGCAAGGCTGATTCAAAGCCCGGTAAAGCAAGCCACTCGAAGGTGGCAGCCCTGCACGCTCGCAACGAGGTTGAACTCCAAAAAATCGTCGCCAACATCCGCGATGAGTTTGCAACTGAGGTAACTCCACGGCAGTTCAGCTCGCATCACGTCGCCCGCGACTATTTGGAACGGCTTCGGTTGGCCCGGCAGGCTCAGGTTATGGGCTTTGAACTGGACCCGCGCGCCTTTGGTGACGACACCTGCATGCGCCGCCACCTCGAAGCCCTACGTCAGGGGCGAGAACCTGCCGCTACGGCTCTCCCCAGCGCTGGGCTGTTGGTCAACGGTTCGTCTGCCGTCGGGTCTGCGAATCCCCCGCCTCGTGATTGTGTATTCATCTACGGACACAAGTATTATCGGGATGCAAACGGAAGGTATGTGCGGGCTGACGGGGTTCTTCTGCAAACCTCCGCTCTAAAACCGGCTCAACGAAAACCATCGGATTCACCGTCACCTGGCTCGAATGACGCAATTTTGCCCGCCGACGAGCTTCCGTACGACTTGGACGAGTTACTGAAAATGCTGGAAATGGCGAACAAAATCGCTGGATGATTCGCGCCCCGCCCCGCAGGCAGCATGGGCGAGAACCCCGTCATGAAGAAACGGAGAGGATGGGATTCGAACCCATGGTGCGGTTACCCACACACACGCTTTCCAAGCGTGCCCCTTAGGCCACTCGGGCACCTCTCCAGGCATATTTACCCACATGCCCGTCCCGGGCGGAAGCGATCATTCCGACACTGGCGTCTCACGCCACGGGACCACGGGTGCTATTATGCACTCTATCCCGGAAATGGCAAGGGTGGGCAAACGTAGGGTGGGTGGAATCTCGCGAAGCGAGATGGAACCCACCAACCCGGAAGAAATGGAGAATGGAGAATGGAGAATGGAGAATGGAGAATGGAGAATGGAGAACGAAGAATCAAACGCCACCTTTTGCATTCTCCACGCTCCCCTTCGGGTCGCCGCTAAACGCTACGGACTGGTCACCGCTAAACGTTGCGGATTTGTCGCCGCTAAACAGGAGAGTTGATTCGTGACCGCACGAGAGCTTACACCTGAG
>JAGLWJ010000087.1 GCA_023133475.1 Phycisphaerae bacterium
TGCGGACTTGTCGCCGCTAAACCTGGATTATTCATGAACGCAGAGACGCAGAGAGCGCAGAGAAAAACGAGGAGAGAGAGGATAAAGGGGGGAGAGTCGAAATCGGGCAACGCCGCCAACCCCGCATTTTCTCCATTCTCCATTCTCCATTCATCACGTCTCCCATCCCCCCATTTTCAATTTTCAATTTCCCGCGTTGTGGTGGTCTGGACTGTCTTGTGTGAGAACCTGTCATCCATTACCTTGATTATACCTCCATGACTTGACAAGCAAACCGCTGGTGGGGATTTTGGGGCGGTGATGAAACCAATGGCACAATCGCTCAGGGTGTCTTGCACCGCACCTCGCTTCCAATGGGGGTTTGCGCCCAGGCGGAAAAGCGGAATCGTTTTGGGCATTGTGGTTGGTCTTGCGGCTGGTAATCTGCTGACGGGGTGCTCGTGGCACATAGACTCGGCTGACCGCGAGGTCCAACGCCTCATCGAAGGTCGTCAGGCGGCGGCTTTGGGCGAGACCCACTCCGCCGACCAGGGCAAAGAAACCGGTGCCATCGGCGACCGGGGCGGAATGTATGATTTCGTCCCCCATCCGGTGGACCCCAAGGTGCCCGAAGCCTTTCGCCCGACCGTGCATCCGGCAGATAAGGCAGAAGTCTCGCAGACGACCATAACCCAGCCGACGGCGGAGATGCAAGTCTTTACCCTGACGGATTGCTTCGCTTACGCCCAGAAACACGCCCGTGCGTACCAAACAGCCAAGGAAAACCTGTACCTCAAAGCCCTCGACCTCACCCTCGAACGTCACCTGTGGACCCCGCGTTTCTCGGGCAGCATTTCGTCTCAATACGCCAACTACGGCCAAATCCGCGATTTCGACCACGCCATGGATGCCGTCTCGCAGGTGGCAGTGGAGCAACGGCTGCCGCTGGGCGGGACGGTGACCGCTCGGTTGATCAACGATTGGGTGCGCGACCTGGGCAAGCAGGTCACCGTGGGCGAGAGCGGGCAGATGATCCTCGAGGCTGACATCCCGCTGCTTCGCGGAGCCGGAAAGGTGGCGTATGAATCGCGGTATCAGGCGGAGCGCAACCTGATCTACGCGGTCCGGGACTTCGAGCGATTCCGCCGCACCTTCCTGGTGCAGGTGGCCGGCGACTATTTCAACCTGCTCAGCGCCAAAACGCCCATTCTCAGCGCCAAGGACAACGAGCGGAGCTTCAAACAGGACATGGAGCGCACGTTGGCGTTGGCCAAAGTGGGTGACGTGTTGCAGGTGGATGCCGACCGTGCCCAGGTCGAGTATCTGCAAGTATCCAACCTGGTGGTGGTCGCCGAAGCCGGCTACCAAAACCGACTGGATAGATTCAAGATTCTGTTGGGGATGCCCACCACAACCATCATGGACGTCGGAGGTGAGGAATCGCTCGACCTGAAAGAACCGCAGGTTGACCAGCGGACGGCTATAGACACCGCATTGAAGTATCGGCTTGATTTGCTGAACGATTTGGACGCGGTTGACGACACCCGGCGTGGGGTGCTGATCGCCAGGAACAACATGCTTCCGGATGTCAACTTGTCCGGCAGTGTGCGCCTGGACACCAACCCTTACAAAACCAACTCGGTGAGCTACAACACCGAGCGGGCCACCTGGCGGGCCATGCTACAGATGGAAATCCCCTTTGATCGCGTGGCGGAGCGGAACGACTATCGAGCATCCCTGATCAGTTTACGCCGGTCGCAACGTTGGTGCAGCGAGTCGACAGACACCGTATGTCTGGAGGTGCGGCAGGCGTTGCGGGCTCTGGAGCGAACCAGGGTCACCATGGAGATTCAGCACAAGCTTGTGCCCATCAACGACACGCGGCGAGAATTGGCCCGTCTTCATTACAAGAAAGGCCGTGTGCCGTATACCGACGTGGTCGACGCTGAGAAAGATTGGCGCGACGCGGTGAATGTCCTTGCCCAGGCCCAGGCGGACTATCGTTTGGCCATTTTGCAATTCTTCCGCGACACGGGCACCCTCCGCGTGCACGACGACGGGCGCTGGTCCATCCCCGAGGAAACCCTGTAGGGCAGGTTAAAAACCTGCCGTTGGTATCTGCGTAGGTCGGGTGGCATGGCCAAGCGTCTCTGACGATAGGCTGTCATAAGGTGATCCTGTTTCACAAAC
>JAGLWJ010000088.1 GCA_023133475.1 Phycisphaerae bacterium
CTACATTGGGAATCGCCACGGACGATTTAATCGATAGCCCCTTTAGCGGTAGGGGACGCGAATCGCGTGGAGTATTCGCGTCCCCCACGGCTAAAGCCATGGGCCACCCAAGCCGGGTTACACGAAATGCAACGCCCAATTGAAGTGTAGACCGAAAAAATCAGCCGCACCACAGAGCATGGCCACACCCATTTCGCCGTTTTTTTGATGCCCGGTGCTGGCGTGGTGGTGGATTTTGGTGTATGCTACCAAACTCCGCATGTTCGGCAGTATTGGGCTAGAAGCGGTCTAGCCACCGACAGGCGAGATTATCTGGTGCATGTCTTGGCTACGAACCACGTGGCATTTAACCCTTGTGGCTGGGGCAAATTGGGCTGTCGGCGAACGTCGCCGGCGAAGAGTGAAGAACCTGATGGTAGATTACAACCTCATCAACGAACTGGGCATTGACGAAAACGAAGAGTTGGCCAACCTGTTAGGAGACGTCTCCGACGAACAGGTATCAGTCACCATGCTGGGCGAGCATGAGCACGCACATACCCCCGGCACTATCCTGAAGGGACGGATCGTCGGCCGGGCTGGTGACGATGTGGTAGTTGATGTGGGGTTGAAAAGCGAGGGGGTCATCCCCGTGCACGAGTGGGACGATCCCAGCAGTATTGACATTGGCGACAACCTCGATGTGTGGCTGGACACTATTGATTCCGAGAGCGGGCTGATCGTTCTCTCCAAGCGCAAGGCGGACCGCTTGCTCAACTGGCAGCGCATCGTCGAGACCACCAAGGAAGGGGACAACATCAAAGGTCGAGGCATGCGTAAGATCAAGGGCGGCTTGCTGGTGGACATCGGCGTGCCGGTCTTCCTTCCCGCCTCGCAGGTGGACATCCGCCGCCCCGGCGACATCGGCGAGTTCATCGGGCGCGAGATCGAAGCCAAGGTGCTCAAGATCGACACGGAACGTCGCAACATCGTCATCTCGCGGCGAAAGCTGATCGAGGAACGGCGAATCGCCGCCAAAACCAAACTGCTCGAAGAGATCGAGGTGGGGCAGATTCGCAAGGGCGTGGTCAAGAACATCGCCGACTTCGGAGCATTCGTCGATCTGGGAGGCATCGACGGCCTGCTGCACATCACCGATATGAGTTGGGACCGCGTCACGCACCCCTCCGACGTGCTCAATCTCGACCAGGAGATTGAGATCAAGGTGCTCAACATCGACCGCGACAAAGAGAAGATCGCCCTGGGGCTCAAGCAGCTCAAGCCCAACCCGTGGGAAACCATCGAAGATCGCTACCCCAAGGGTGGCAAGCTCAAGGGCGAGGTGGTCAACATCATGAATTACGGGGCCTTTGTGAAACTCGAGCCCGGTGTCGAGGGGCTGGTTCATATCAGTGAAATGAGCTGGACCCGGCGCATCAATCATCCTTCCGAGATGCTGACCGTTGGCGAGGAGATCGAGATCGTCGTTCTCGACATCAATAAGGACAAGCAGGAAATCTCGCTGGGCATCAAGCAGACCGAGGTGAACCCCTGGACCCAGGTGGCGGAGAAGTATCCTCCCAACACCCGCATCCAGGGTCGCGTGCGGAACCTGACCAACTACGGGGCCTTTGTGGAGATTGAGGAGGGGATCGACGGCCTGCTGCACGTCTCCGACCTGAGTTGGACCAAGAAGATCAGCCATCCTTCGGAGGTGCTCAAGAAGGCGCAGGAGATCGAGTGCGTCGTGCTCAAGGTGGAGGAGGACAAACAGCGGATCGCTCTGGGGCTCAAGCAGCTCCATGAGGACCCCTGGCTGCATGCGGTTCCGGAGAATTACATTCCCGGGCAGATTGTCGAGGGCACCGTCACCAAGATCACCAATTTCGGCGTGTTCGTCGAGCTGGAAGAGGACCTGGAAGGATTACTGCACGTCAGTGAATTGAGTGACCACAAGGTGGAAGACCCCCACGAGATCGTCAAGATCGGGGAGAAGCTTCAGGTCAAGATTCTTCGTGTGGATGTGGCTGACCGCAAGATCGGGCTTTCCAAGAAGCGTGCGGAATGGTCTGCCGAGCAGGAAGCCAAGGAAGGCGGCGGGAAGGATGCTCGTGTGCTACGCGGAGGGCTGGAAGGCATGGACGGTTTGGGGGCACTGACCATGGAGCACATCCGCAGGCCGACCGAACCGACGCAGCAGGAGGACACCGATTCCGAAGACCATTCGGATGCTCAGTAGGGCGGGTTCCACCCGCCGCAGCGCACTGAAAGCTTACGGCGGGTGGCATGGTCAAGGACC
>JAGLWJ010000089.1 GCA_023133475.1 Phycisphaerae bacterium
CCAAGCTCCATCTTACGCCACAGCCGAGGTCTCCGTTTGTGAAACAGAGGCACCTTATGGCAACCTATCGTCGGAGACGCTTGGCCATGCCACCCGCCACCCGCCTGTAGTGCTAACCCTCGCTGAGTTCTTTCTCGAAGATAACAAGGTTGTCGTGGTGTTGGCTGTCCCACCGGATGCCGACGATGTTGTATCCGTGGGTAATAGCGGTGTGGAGCATGGGGCGGTGGCGGTTATAGCACTCGAACCGCAGAAGCTCGTAGCCTCCCTGGTCGCGGGCCCAGGCCAGATGGGCTTCGAGCAGTTGCGATGCGATCCCCGCCCGGCGGTAATCAGACAATACGCCGCATAGCCAGCCGAAATGTGTATCCGGTTTAAGCTCCATGCCGGTCAGGAACCCCACCGGGCGTCGCTCCAACTGGGCAATTAAAATCAGGATATTGCGACGCCCCTCAAAACGGCGGCGTAGCGAATCCGCGTCACGCGGGGGGGCAAACACCTGGTTGTACAAATCGGCAACCAAGTCCAGCTCGCCCAATCCCACCGGGATGATGTCGGCGGTGGCCATTTCGTCTCCCTGCCTTCAGAGTCCACACTGAATCCTACCAGGATAATCGGCATTTGACGAGACCAGAGAGAAAACTTGAATTCCAGAGAGCAGTGTCAGCGGGAAGCGAATATTCAGTAAATCCGTATGCGGGATATCGTGGGTTTCGTAGTGGCAGTCTTGCGTTAGGCTCGGCATTTATGCCGGGCCTAGCGCGACCCGTCGAGACGCGAAACTGTCTCGCCGAAAACGGGACGGGGCACCCAAGCATCAGTACATGCGTCACGGAGCACTACGCACAAAATCCCCACTTCCGCACTTGCCGTCCTCGCGTTCGGCGGAGCGGGACGGTATGATAGGCAACCGTGGACGAGAGTGTAGAACCAACCGATCTCCAGACACAGACCCCCGAGCAGGTGGAGGAACCCTCTGCTTCTGGTCTGTTGGGCGAAGACCCGGCTTTGCCAGCCGATGGGTTTGACGATGCCGATCAGGCTATGGGCGAACCGACAGAGCCGGAAGCACCGGCGCCCGAGATTACCGTTGAGTCGGTGGTCGAGGCACTGCTGTTTGCCACCGATTCGCCGCTGCCGGCATCCAAAATCGCCCAACTGATTGGTGTGGGCGACGCTCGAGATGTCAAGAAGCACATCTGCGCCCTCAACGAGCAATACGAACAAAACGGCAATGCCTTCCGAATCGAAGCCATCGCCAAGGGCTACCAGATGTTGACCTTGCCGGCTTACAATGGATGGGTGGGCAAGCTGCTGAAGGTGCGTGATCAGTCGAAGCTGTCGGCAGCGGCGATGGAGACGCTGGCGATTGTCGCGTACAAGCAACCGCTATTGCGAGCCGATGCCGAAGCCATCCGCGGCGTTGCCTGTGGGGAGATGCTCAACAAACTCCGTGAGATGAACCTGGTGAAGATCGTGGGGCGTGCCGAGGAACCCGGTCGGCCTATGCTGTACGGCACAACCAATCACTTCCTCGAGGTTTTTGGTTTGAGTGGTTTGGCTGACTTGCCCAGCGTCGAATCCTTGCCGGCCCCTCCCGAGCCCTCGCCGGCAGCGGCTCCGCCGGATTGACCAACTTGCGGTTTACGCCCTTTTTTCACAGATGCCGTTGTCTCAAGCGTCTCTTGGGTCTAACCTGTCGGCGATGGCGCGGTCTGGAAGATGGGACCGATGTAGGGTGGGTGGAGCTTCGCGGAGCGAAGCGCAACCCACCGCGCCGGCTAATAAGTCCAAAGTCCCTGGTCCAAAGTCCAAAGTCAGAAACCAACGGGACTTTGGACTCGTCCCTGGCTGGTGGGTTCCACCTCGCTCCGCGAGGTTCCACCCACCCTACATCCACTGCCTTTTTTGAGCACGAATTGGAGGCACGACGTGACCACTGTGCAATCCGCTACGGTTGCGGGCGAACCGGCGGCTGTTGAATCGCGCTCAGGCCTGCTCGAAAGGCCGATCGACGGAATCCATCGCCCCGCGGTCACAGCCGAAACCGCCAAGACCGATCTGGAACAATACAAGCTCTCAATCCGCAAGTATGCTCCAGTGCACCACGGCTTGCCGTGGGCCTGCCGGTCACAGTGCACCCGCTGCCGCGAAGTGGTGGATTCGCGCTTTGTGCTGGACGTGGAGGAAGACAGCGTCTATCTCGAATACGATTGCCCGGCTTGTGGGCCTTGGCGCGAGCTGCACCACGATACGCTGTTCGTCAGGGACCTCAGCGAGCTGCGCGAGCGCCAAAGCCACCGGCAACCCACCAAAACCCATACCGGAGCCGCGATCCGCCCTATCCTCAGAGAACTGCCCAAAACCGTCGAGACATTGTGCCCGGAATGCTCCTGCATCATCCTAGGCCGCTATTACGTGCTGGATAACGTCGTTTATATCGAGAAGACCTGCCCCGAGCACGGGCACTTCCGCGACCGCATCAACACCGACGTCAAGCTGTACCTCAAGTCAGCCCGGGCGGTCTTCCAGGACGAGCGCGGCGTGTATAAGCCGCAGGTGCATGGAGGGCGGAACTGCCCCAGCGATTGCGGTTTGTGCGATCAGCATCTTTCGGCTTCGTGTTTGGCTCAGATCGACCTGACCAACCGCTG
>JAGLWJ010000009.1 GCA_023133475.1 Phycisphaerae bacterium
ATGCCGGGCCTAGCGCGGAGAAGCGGAAAGTGCTCCCCACCTTCAAAACACTGATTGCGATTCTCACCCTTGCTACCGCAATTCTGGCACAAGGGTGCAGCGGCCTTACGTTTTGGCCTTGGAAACTGCAATCGGACCCGCCGGACCCACCGCAACCGGCTTTGATGGACGGCCATCCCATAATTAGCACCTCCGCCCGCCCGAGTGAGCTGAGCGGTGGAGAGGATGCGGTCAGGTTGCAGATGGTCTTCGAGGTGTTGCGGGTGGACATTCCCGTGCTGGGCATCCGCCACTCGCTGAAAATCTGGAACCACGTGGACGAAAGCCAGTCGGACCCGGGCACAACGGCTTTGTTGGCCCGCAACGGGCTACGCATAGGAACCGCCTCTGCCGATGCCTGGCCTGCTTTGCGCACCCTGTTCGAGACCAACCACGCCAGGAGCCTGCACACCCGGCACGCGGTTCAAGGTGTCGGCCCGCTGAGCCTGCGGCTGGGTGAGTTGGGCGCCGGCGAACCACTCTTCGAGTACCAGCGAGACGGGCGACTGGTGGGGCAAACCTTTGATGGGGGAACCAAGTTTCTGCACATCGATTATATGCTCGATCCGGCTGACCCGGCGTGTACAATAGTGAAGGTGACCCTGGAACTGCGGAAATTCAGCACGACCAGGCACTGGCGGAACGTCGATGGAGTGCTCCGCGAAGTTCCGGATTATGAAGGCAAGCTGTTCTCTCAATTGAGCGCTGAAGTGTCTCTAGGCCAAGGGGAATCCCTGGTGATAGGCCCCAGCGAGACCGCCACCATGGGCTCGCTGGTTGCAAGCCGCTTTTTGACGTTCGAGGAGAATAATGTTACCTATGAGACGGTGATCTGTTTGACTCCCCAGGTGGTGCGAATGGATTAGCCCATGAGAGTGTTTGATAAATCGCGGCCTGGGTGCTTGGATTCGTGTCCCCCACGGCTAAAGCCATGGGCTACCCAGCCGTCGATACATGCGTCACAGATCACTAGGTGGCAGCACTATGTCCCAGAAATGCGACACAGACAATCAGGGCAGCGAAAACCGTTGTTCGGACGCTTTCTTTCGTATGCTCTGCGAACATGCCGGGGTGGCGGTGGTGGCGGCGGGCGCGGATTTGCGGATTCGCTTCTGGAACCGGGCTGCCGCACGCATGTTCGGAGCCGCCCCCGAGCGGATGCTCGGCACCGCGTTCCTCTCCGTCATTTCTCAGGAGGAGCGTGCCGAAGCGGAGCAGATGCTTTCTCAGGCCCTGTCCGGGGGAGGAATCGGCGAATTCGAGTTCTGCTACCGCGACGCTCAGGGGAACCGTCGCCGGCTGGCAGCCGTGATATCCCCGATAGTCAACGATGAAGGGGAGATTATCGGCGTCTCCGCCAACATCCGCGACATTACCAGGCGAGTCATGCTTCAGGAGCAGGTGGCTCAGAATCGCAAGATGGTCTCGTTGGGCGCGATGGCCGGCGCCATGGCCCACTATTTCAACAACATTCTCGGCGGGGTTATCACCAGTGTGGACTTTGCCCTGGCTTGCGATGACCCAGCCATGACCAACCGTGTACTGGGAAAGACCGCTCATGCGCTGGCCCGGGCTGCGGAATTGGGGGATAGCCTGCTGACCTTCGCCGAAGGGGATTTTCGCACGGCGGATCTGGCGGACCTCACCGAAACTTTCCTCGAAACGACAGAGGTGCTGGAGATACAGTTGAAGGGCTCGGGCATTGAATTGGATGTGCTACTCGATCCGGTTCCGGTCACCGCGGTGCCCGGCGTGCAGTTCAAGACGGTGTTGAAGAATGTGATTCGCAATGCCATGGAAGCCATGCCCGACGGTGGCAAGTTGACCCTGGGGCTGGGGCCGATCGAGGGCGGATACCTGGTCAGCGTCCGCGATACCGGATACGGGGTCCCCGAGCAGTTGCTGGATCGCATTTTCGAGCCGTTCTACAGCACCAAGGACTGCGATGGCGAGGGGGGGGAGAGTGCCCGACCGGGTTTGGGTCTGGCGGTGGCACACGGTATCGTCCAGGTCATGGGTGGGCGGATTACCGTCGAGTCCACGGTAGGTGAAGGGGCCATCTTCAAGATCACTCTGCCTCTCAATCCCAAGCTGCCAACTCGGGGCACGTAGGGCGGGTTCCACCCGCCGCCGGTGGGTGGCCCATGGCTTTAGCCCGGATATTTCACCGCGGAGCACGCAGAGCACGCAGAGAGTTGAGAGGTAGGGAGTTATTGCAATTAGCGTTGAACAGGCAATAAACACACTGTCAAAACCCGACACGCCCTAATTTAGCTGTAACTTCTTTCTAGAAAATACTCTGCGATCTCCGCGTTCTCTGCGGTGTGAGAAATGCGGGTTAGCGGCGGCGGACCCGACCTACAGATACTGACATGTTTTCAACCTGCCCTACTCGGCTACAATGTTGCCCATGCCCGAATTGCCCGAAGCTGAAACCATGGTGCGCCAAATTCGAAAGCAACTGCAAGGCGCAATGTTAGGCCAAGTGCGGCATTTGCGCTCCGATGTGGTTCGTGGTGGTGCCGGTGGGCTGACTGAACGGCTCCCGGGTCACAGAGTGCTCGAGGTGCTCCGCCGCGGCAAGCGCGTAGTGCTGGACCTTGATAAAAACATGCGATTGGTGTTTGGGCTGGGCATGACCGGTCATGTGTCCGTCGTGCCGGCAGAGGCGGAGGTGGCTGGGCATACCCACCTGCGGGTGGTGTTGGAGGGCAGCCGGCAAGAACTGCGTTTTCGTGATTCGAGACGTTTCGGGGGTATCTGGCTGCTTGACGGCGCTGACGATTCCGCCGGTTTTGCCCGCCTGGGAGCCGACCCGCTTGAGATGGGCTTGCGAACTTTCCGCCGCCTGCTGGACCGCCCGCGTCAGATCAAGGCCTTACTCCTCGATCAGGCGCTCATCGCCGGGCTGGGGAACATTTACTGTGACGAAGCCCTGTCCCGCGCCGGCATCTATCCGCCGGCCCGCGCGGACCAACTGCATCCCGACCGGGTCAAGCGGTTGCACCGGGCTATCAAGCAAGTGCTCGAAGCCGCCATCGCTGCCGAGGGCAGCACCATCAACAGTTATCTGACATCCCGGAACGAAAGGGGATCGTTCCAGAAACGCCTGCGGGTTTACGGGCGCCACGGTGCGGACTGCCGACAGTGTGGCACCACGATCGAGCGTGCCCAAACCGCGGGGCGATCCACTCATTTCTGCCCCAAATGTCAGAGCCTATGACACTCCAATCGCCGTGCCACCCAGTAGGGTGGGTGGAACCCACCAACCGGCGACGAGTCCAAAGTCCAAAGTCCAAGGTCCAAAGTCCAAAGTCCTGTTGGTTTCTGACTTTGGACTTTGG
>JAGLWJ010000090.1 GCA_023133475.1 Phycisphaerae bacterium
CTACGAGATGGTCGTCGAGATGCTGCAAACCCTGCGCAACCAGCATCCGTACCCAGCCACAGCCGTCCAGTTCACCGGTGGTGAGCCGACGGTGCATCCGGAGTTTCACCGTATCTGCCGGGCTGCCCGGAACATGAGCTTTTCGCACATTCAGATCGCCACCAATGGGATCACCCACGCCAGCCTGGAGTTTGCCGAGCGGTCGGCTGAGGTGGGGCTGCACTCGCTCTATTTGCAGTTTGATGGGGTGGACGACGAGTTTTACAGGAAGACCCGTGGTGAGGCTTTGTTTGAGACGAAGCTGCGTTGCATCGAGAATTGCCGGCGGGTGGGGCTCAAGTGCGTGCTGGTCCCGACGGTCATCAACGGATACAACAGCGACCAGGTTGGCCCGATCTTCAAGTTCGCCGTCGAGCATATTAACGCGATCAGCGCGATCAGCTATCAGCCGGTGGCTTTCACCGGCCGCATCAACCACCGCGATCAGGAGCGTCAGCGTTATACCCTCGGCGACCTGGCCCACGACCTCGCCGACGCCAGCGGGGCGGATATCAAGCGTGACTTTTGGCCGCTGGGCATGATCGCCCCGCTCGGGCGGATCATGGAGACCCTCGATGGGAAGCCGAAAATCCGTTCGAGCTGCCACGGCGATTGTGCCTTCGGGACCTATTTCTTCGTGACGCCGGAGAAGGAGGCTATCCCCATCCCCAAGATGTTTGACATGTATGGGATGATGTCCGACTTCAACGAGTTGGCTCATAAGATCAAAGCCAACCATCCGGAGGTGGAGTTGCCCAAAGCCAGCCAGTGGGAACGATTACAGATTGCCGGGCTGTTTCTTAAGCACTACCGGTGGGAGCGTCTGAGCAGCGAGATCAAGCCTTGGACGTTCGTTCGTGCGTTGCAAGGCCTGACCGACAAAGCCAAAGGCCGAGGTGCGGCGGAAAAGAAGAGCTACAAGACGCTGATGGCGGCTGGGATGCACTTTATGGACCGCTACAATTATGACACCGAGCGTGTCCGGCGTTGTGTGATTCTGTATGCGACCCCGGACGGGGTGTATCCGTTCTGTTCCCACAACGGCGGGCCGACATATAGGCCGTTTACCGAGAAGATGATCGCCCAGTCGAAGGAGGAGTATCAGGCGAAGCATCCGGGCATAGCTGTTCGCCCGGGTGGCCCATCGCTTTAGCGGTGGGGGACACGACTGGAGAAAATGGAAAATTGAAAATGAAAAATGGAAAATGGGGGGATGGGAGACGTCGTCGTTGTATGCACATGCGGGTTAGCGGCGGCAATCCGCGGCGTTTAGTGGCGACAAGTCCACAGCGTTTAGCGGCTCCCCAACGGGGAGCGCGAAAAATGGTTTGCTCACAGAACGGCACGGCACGGCCTTCGGCCGCAACCAAGATCAGTACCGCGACCGTAAGGGAGCGGCCAATCCAAGTAGGGCCGCTCCCTTACGGTCGCGGTACTGATTTGATGGCCGCTCCTTTTACGCGCCCCGCGAAGAAATCGAGGTACAGCGAACCATTCGCGTCCCCCACCGCTAAAGCGATGGGCCACCCATGCGAATGAATGCTGCGGCGGATGAAACCCGCCCTACGGAATTCATGACTACGTACAATAACCACAATTCGATGGCCGCCACGCCTGGTGACAGGCAAAGCCCACCCTACAACTCTGTAGACCGCAACCTCACCGTTGACGAAGTGCTTACTGTCCTGCATGAGATCAGCTTTTGGGTTCGATCCAAGCCCCGTGAGGACTTTCCCAAGATGCTTCTCGACGACTACGACGAGCGCTGTTGGGGGCTCAAGGAAAAGCACATGCTGCCGTTCTTTGAAAACTTGCAGGACGTCTTCCTTTTCAAGGCAATGAGGAAGGAGTGGCTGTCGTTGATAAATGCTAAAACCACAATGCGTCAAGTTGCCGAGTTCATCGCTGCCCGAGCGCCATACGATGAGATTAAGCCGCTATGCATTCTTGGGCGGCCATGTTTGAAAGCCGGTATTTTTCAAACTTTGGCAGACAGCACGCATCGTATCACTGGTGCAGAGGCTCACATTGGGCCGAGTACTCCGATTCGAGATGTCATGAATGCATCGCAACGATATCAGCTTCTTGGTCGGTTTTGGTATTGGTGTAAGGATGCTCACACGATACCTCGCTTGTCCCGGATATCCCGGTTGGCAACAGCGTTTTGGTGGTGCTTTGCGATTGTTGTTGTAGGTGGCGGTTTTGGTTATCTCGCAAAAGCCCTGTCTGACGACGGGTTTCCTCCGGGCGAGATATGGAGCTTGCTCAGTGAGTTCGCTTTGACACTGGCTTTCTACGCGTTGCTGGCACTGCCGTTCTTATGGGCCATGGGCTGGCTCAGAAAAAATTCGGATCCACTTCATAAGAGTGTGCGAACGTTTCGCGATCTTGTCGTTTTGATGGAACCACATTTGCGAGAATGGAGGCCCGCATCAGCTCAGCCAGAATCATGATCAAACGAACCAACCATAAACCGATAACAACCGCCCGCGATGGTGGGCGATGCCCACCCTACGACTACGACTCGCGCACTGAGACTCCAACCTATTCGACGGCACATAAAGTCGGCAAGGAATATAAACATACCGGCGGGGTCTCGACCAATGCCAACAAGCGGTCCGATCGGCCCGATGACGGGACTGTCTCCTCCAAGCACTACGCCGAAGCGTCACGCAGACACCGTGCAGCCGCCGGCAACGGAGAATCAAGCCGCGCCGGCAAACACATTCACCTGGACTACTCCCACCCGCTCGAAACTTACCTGGCTAAGTGGTGGATGCAGCGTTTGCTGGGCTACATCTCGAAACCGCAGCCCGGCGGCAAGACGATGATCGAGGAGGTGATTCAGTCATACGCCAATCCGGCTGCTCCGCGATGGCAGCGGATCAAGTATTGGCTGTTGCACCTGTTCATCAAGCGGGTCAAGGGTAGTGTCACGGACGAGACATTCCGCCGGCGGATCGCCCAGCATCGCAGCACCCTGCGCGGGTTCGTCGCCACCGCCCGTAGCGTCGCGGAGTTCGGCCTGATGCTCCCCCAGCGTTTCAGCGTGCCGTTGATTGTCATCTGGAACTTCACCAACCAGTGCAATCTCCGCTGCCGGCACTGCTATCAGGACTCCGAGCACAAGAAAAGCCCCAACGAACTGACCCTCGACGAAAAGCTGAGCCTCATCGACCAGATCGGCGAAGCCTACGTCCCGATGATGTCCTTCGCCGGCGGCGAGCCGACCATCTCCAAGGACTTGCTGCCGGTGCTCAAGCGGTGCCAATACCACGGCATCCACACTTCGCTGGCCACCAACGGCACCACCATCACGCCGCAATACGCGGCAGAGTTGGCTGAGGCTGGTGTCAGGTATGTGGAAGTTTCGCTCGATTCGGTCGATCCACAGAGGCACGACACCTTCCGCGGCCAACCGGGCATGTGGGAGCGAACGGTTCGCGGGATGAAGAACGTGGTGGCACAGGATGGCCTGCGGCTGGGGGTCGCCATGTGCGTGCATCAGGGCAACTTCGCCGAGGTCGAAGAGATGCTGCAATTCGCGGTGGGCCTCGGAGCCTCCTGCTTCGCCCACTTCAACTTTATCCCGGTCGGACGTGGGCTGAACATGACCGACTTGGACCTGAGCCCCGAGCAGCGCGAGCGAATCCTGCACATCTTCAACGACTGGATGCAATCCGGGCGCATCAGCATTCTCAGCACCGCTCCGCAGTTAGGCCGGGTGTCGTTGGCTTATGCCCCGATCGACGGTTTGCAGTCGTGTTCCCACGTTGGTGGTGGCGGTGGGGAGAAGGCCCGCGTGGTGGCGAAGTACCTCGGCGGGTGCGGTGCGGGGCGGACCTACGTCTGCATCGAGCCGGACGGCACCATCACCCCGTGCGTCTATATGCCTCAACGTGTGCTGGGCAACATTCGCAACCGTAGTTTTGAGGACATCTTTCGCAATAATGAGTTCGTGGAGTTGCTGTGCGATCGTGAGGATCGGACGCATCATTGTGAGGTATGCGAATTCAAATACTATTGCGGCGGATGCCGTGCCCGGGCAGACGCCTACTACGGCCGGATCAATGCCGGAGACCCCGGCTGCATCCTGAACAACAAACACTGGAGCCAACTGGTCAACCCCTCGGCGACAGAAGTAGGGCGGGTTCCACCCGCCGCCGACAAGTGACACGTAACGCCACAGACGGCGGGTAAAACCCGCCCTACGGTTTTCTTTTGCCCAAAAGCTCTTACCGAATGTGCCGTGGGGCTGGCTCGAACCCCGAATCCACCGCCGATTCAAGCTCGATCAACTCCTCCTCAAGCTCCAACAGCTTGGCTTCAAATGCCGGCTGCAATGGGAGGTTGTGCCGGCGGGCGAATGCTCGGATGTCTCGTGCGTCGATAACGCCATTGCCGTCAACATCCGCACGCTCGGCATAGGCCACCGTCAGGCTCAACTCGGACACGCTGATGCCGGCACGCGGGGTTCGGGATACCACGTCCACATGGAGCGCGGCGGGTGAAACCCGCCCTACGCGGCCGCAACCGTTGACTGTGTCGCCCACCTCGAAGAAGTTCGGCTGGATCAGCGCGAAGTCGTCGCCATCATGATACCCGTCACCGGTCGCATCGCCGCCGATGCTTACGTCGGCGCCGATGGCAGTCTCCCAATTCGACGCCAATATCGAGAAGTCGGTGATGTCAACTAAGTTGTCCTGCGGCACAACGGCAGTGTGGAAATCGCCCGAAGTCAGGAACACCGTGACGCTGTCAGCCAACGTGCCGGCAAAGTCCACCGCTACCCGCGTGCGAAGCGTGTGGCCTTCCTGGACGCCAAGCCACTCGAAGCCGGCATCCAAATCTTCAAACCTCACGCTTCCGACACCCTTGTTGTTGAACGTGTCAGCCGTGAAGGTGATCGGGATGATGTGCGTGCCGGTGGCACCGTCACAATCGGTGAACACGAAAGTCACCTCACGATCAATCGCACTGCCGTCACCCGGCGGATGGCCATAACTGCCACTATCGCCGATCAGGCCTTCGATCTCCACGTTGACGACCATGCACAGGTAGACCTCAACATCGGTCTGAGCGATGAACTCACACCCGTTGACGTTGGTCACCGTCAGATAGTAGGTCCCGGCCATAGCCAACGTGGCGTTACTGATGGTCGGGTTCTGCTCGGTGGAGCTAAAGCCGTTGGTCCCAACCCACGCATACGTATAAGGCCCATTAGACCCAGTATCCGGGCCACCGTATAGTTCGATAGTGTCGCCCTCGCAGACCGGGCTGTTGCTAGTCGCAGTGGCCGTCGTGTTGTCGATGCTGATCACACCGGAGCCCACCTTGTCCGGCAGAATCGTCGAACTATCGGCGAAGCGGCTCAGCTTGGTGTAGAACGGCGGGTCGTCCGGCTGGAACGTCACCTCTGTGGCACCCTCGGCTATTGGGGCGAACACCAGAGTAGCCACCACCCCGTTGGTGGACATCTGCCCGCCCGGCAGATACAGAGCACAGGTGAGATCACCGTCGCCATTCGGATCGGGGTTGGCTCCGTCGGGAGTGATCAACACCCAATCGGGTGCCGGAGTGATGCTGATCAATGCCAGGTAGGCGGGGTCATAGTGGATCAAAGCCTGCACACCGTTGATGGCATAGTCCAGGTTGGCCACCTCCAGGGTCACGGTGACGAGGCCGTTGGTGGTGACACACAAAGCCGCCGGCTCGTCGCCGGTTCTGAGCAGTATCTGGCCAAAGGCCGGCTCGCACTCGTCAGGGATGCCGTTGGAGTTGTAGTCCTCGCTGGTGCCGCCGTCGATGTCCTGGTTGTCAGGGATGCCGTTTGAGTTGCAGTCTTCGCCCGTTTCGCACTCGTCGGGGATGCCGTTGCCGTCAGCATCGTTACCCGGCACAAAGGCCATCCCGTTTATGGTCCAACCTATGTCCCCACAGTTGCCGAGAACGGTCGCCTCACCTGTACCGGGATCGATAGAGTAGAGATTCTGGAGGTACGAGAACCCCAGCAGATTTCCGGACGGCTCGAACTCCAGGCACCATATCTCATTGACCTCCTCACCCCCGTTGACCACGGTTATCTCACTGGTGATCACGGACACCGCACTGGTGTCCACGTTGATGGTTTCCAGAATGGCGTACGTCCAGTCAGGAGAGAAGGTGTGGTAGAGCAAATCAGTTCCCGGCTGGAATGCAATCGAGTGCGCGCAGCCCGGGTCGCCAAAGATCCCCGTCCCGGTGATCGACGCGTCGTTCACGTCAATGATCACGATTTCTCTGGGCGAAGAACTACAGTTTCGCTCGATTCCATAGAGGGTCCCATCACTTCGGAAGGCGATGTCGAACAGGAGTACCCCAGGGTCGCCGATAACGGTGATGGCCGCCGTGTCAGGGTCGATGCGCACAAGGTTTTCGGGGTTGCCCCACCCATCAAAGCTGCCAACCGCGTACAACTCATGGGTAAGGGGATGGGCACTTAACCCCATCACATCACCATCGGGGTCCATATCCATGGAGTTGATCACCGTGAGCGAACCATCGGCAGGGTTAACCTCGTAGAATTCCGGTCCAGGACCTACGCCAAACAATACTCCGCGCACCTCGCACTCGTCGGGGATCCCGTTGGGCTGGCAGTCCAGGCTGAGGCCATCGGCAATCGCGCAGATGTCGCCGATCCCGTCGCCGTCACAATCCGCCTGGGTAGTGTTCGCGTGGTTCGGGCAATTATCGCAGACGTCGCCGACGCCGTCGCCGTCGCCAACGTCCTCCTGGCTGGGGTTGTACACGTATACGCAGTTGTCCCAAACGTTGAGGATTTCGTCGTTGTCGACGTCGAGAGTCAGGGCCAGACCGTGCTCGTCCCCAGCAGCGATGCCCGTAAAGCCGTTGCCGGCTGGCACGTCGCATTGGCCGCGCCAGTTTTCGCCCCACGCGATGAGCGAGCCGTCGGTCTTGAGAGCCAAACTGTAACTGTAGCCTGCGTCAATGGCCACAAAGTTGCTCCCGGCGGGCACGTTGCACTGGCCGTAGCCGTCCCAGCCCCACGCCACGAGCGACCCATCGATTCGGATGGCTAGACTGTGATGGCATCCTGCGGCAATGGCGGTGAAGTCGTTACCAACTGGGACGTTGCACTGGCCGTTGTCGTTCTTGCCGTACGCTACGATTGACCCATCGGACTTGATGGCCAGACTGTGAAAACCACCCGCGGCAATGGCCACAACGTTGATGCCGGCAGGGAAGTTGCATTGGCCATAGACGTTATAACCCCACCCTGCAACCGAGCCGTCGGTCTTGATGGCCAGACTGTGCTCGCGACCCGCGGCAATTGCCTCAAAGTAGTTGCCGGCCGGTACGTTGCACTGGCCGTCGTTGTTCACGCCCCACGCCGCGATTGAGCCGTTGGTCTTGAGGGCCAGACTGTGAATGCCGCCCCCGGCAATGGCGATGAAGTCGTTGCCGGGGGGCACGTCGCACCGGCCGCCCCCACAATCACCCCAGGCGACGATCGAGCCGTTGACCTTGAGGGCCACACTGTGTTCGATGCCCGCGCCAATAGCCACAAAGTCGTCGCCAGTGGGCGGGCTGCTCTGACCATCATCGTTTCTGCCCCATCCGACGATCACGAGGTTCGGATTGTTCGGATTTGGGTCGCATGGATCGCCAATGCCGTCGTTGTCCGCATCCTCCTGCCCGGGGTTGTGGTCGTTCGGGCAGTTGTCGCAGACATCACCGAAGCTGTCGCTGTCCACATCCTCCTGGCCGGGGTTGTGGTCGTTTGGGCAGTTGTCTTCGTCTCCACAAAGGCCATCCGCGTCGGCGTCGTTGTACGGATCGTTCGGACAGATGTCACAGACGTCGCCGAAACCGTCGCTGTCCACATCCTCCTGGCCCAGATTGTAGTCGTTCGGGCAGTTGTCACAGACGTCACCGATGTCGTCACTGTCACCGTCTGCCTGATCAGGGTTGGCAACGACTGGACAGTTGTCGCAGGCGTCACCGATGCCGTCGTTGTCCAGAATATCCTCCTGCAGTGGGTTGTAGTCGTTCGGACAATTGTCGCAGGCATCACCAAGGCTGTCGCCATCGGGATCCTCCTGACCAGGGTTGTACACGTTTATACAGTTGTCTACATCGCCACAGACTCCATCTCCGTCAACGTCGTTGTCCGGATCGTACGGACAGGCGTCGCAGGCGTCACCCAACCCGTCGTCGTCGTCGTCTAGTTGATCAGGATTTGGAGTCTCGGGGCAGTTATCACAGCGGTCGCGCAAGCCATCATTATCGAAGTCGGCGTCGTTGGTCAGTGCCAGGCTGTGCCTGCCACCCGCGGCAACGACCACAAAATCGTTGCCGGCAGGCACGTTGGTCTGGCCAGAAGTGTTGTAGCCCCACCCGACGATCGAACCGTCGTCCTTGAGAGCCAGACTGTGATGTCCACCCGCATCAATGGCCACATAGTTGCTACCAGGGGGCGGGGCGGCCTGGCCAAAGTCGTTCCAGCCCCACCCGACGATCGAGCCGTCGTCCTTGAGGGCCAGATTGTGATACTCGCCAGCGGCAATAGCCACAAAGTCGTTGCCGGCCGGCACGTCGGTCTGGTAGCCATAAGTAGGAGAGTTCCAGCCCCACGCTACGATCGACCCGTCGGCCTTGAGAGCCACGCTGTGGCCCCAGCCAGCAGCAATGGCCTCGAAATCGTTGCCAGCGGGTACGTTGCACTGGCCGTGAGGGTTAGAACCCCACGCGACGAGCGAGCCGTCGTTCTTGAGGGCTAGGCTGTGATACGCGCCAGCGGCAATGGCTGCAAAATCGTTGCCGAGAGGCGGGTAACCAGTTATCGGTTCGGACTGGCCTTCCCCGATACAGCCGCCCCACCCGACGATCGACCCATTGGTATTGATGGCAAGACTGTGAGCACCGCCCGCAGCAATGGCCACAAAGTCGTTGCCGGAGGGCACGTTGATCTGACCACAGTCGTTCCTGCCCCACGCGACGAGCGATCCGTCAGCTAGGATGACCAAATTATGGTAGGAGCCCGCGGCAATGGTCATAAAACCGCAGCCGTCGGGCACATCGCTTTGGCCGTAGTTGTTCCACCCCCACCCGACGATAGCGCCGCCGAAGGCGCCGGACGGCACAGCCAGCGTCAGTCCGCCGACCGCCAACATCAATACCGTGAAACTTGCTCTCCGTGAGAATCTCATGACAATTCCTCCATTCCCGGATTCCTGTGAGCACGACATCCACAACTGCCGCATCATACTTTGCTTGAAGATGACTTTTCCCCTGCTGTTTGTGTGTTCTTCTGGAAGATTTTGTGTATACACCAAACGCCAAGCAGGTCGTTTCGTCGGATCAGAGACCCGACACACGGTCTGTCACTGCCGGCGGTGACAAATCAATACCACACGCTCCAGATACACCGACATAACCACTGCGTTGGTTGTCGGCACGCTGACGAACGCCCATATACCCACCGCAGTCGCCAGGGAAATGAAAAAAGAGAACACCGTCGCCGGCGTCTCTCCCATGCCCCCTTGGGGACAGATATTCCTCGCCGATCACCTCAGCAAGCCAAGTGATTAAGCTAGATACTAAAGCTTTTTCCCCCTGCGTGCAAGAGAAATCAGGAAATTTTTGGTTTGGTAATCAGAGTGACGTGATCGCTGAAATCGGGTGAGCGTTAAGTTAATGGATAGCGCATGGGTGGGTGGTCTGTGCAATTCGCCGTGAACGGTGGGTCCGGCGATGTTTTTGGCCAAACGGTTTCGCTTCGTGAAATGGTGCGTCAGGCCCGGCATGAACGGCGCGCTAGGCCCGGCATTTATGCCGGGTTGAAAAGCCGGATTGATAACCCCTTTCCCTTCCCCCGCCGCCGGAGGCGGCGGGGGAAGGGAAAGGGGGCAGATTATGGAACCTCATTTACCCGGCATAAATGCCGGGCCTAGCGCAAACCTGTCGCGGCGAGGGCCTGTCGTTTACGCTCCAGGCTCCGTTCAGCGATCTACCCACAATTCGGGCGTTCACCCGCTGGAATCGGTGTGGGTATTGACGATTGGGCATAGCTGATTACAAGTTGCAGCTTGGGATGATGGTTTGCAGAAACACCTACGATGGAGATTAACATGAAAGTACCGCTCTTGGATTTGAAGGCCCAATACGCCGCCCTCCGCGACGAGATTCAGCCGGTGATCGAGACAGTGTGCGATTCGCAGTACTTCATCCTCGGCCCGCAAGTGCAGGGGTTCGAGGAGGAAATCGCCGCCTATTGCGACACCAGGCATGCCGTCGGGGTGTCCAGTGGGACCGACGCGCTGATCGTGAGCCTGATGGCCTGCGACATCGGCTCCGGGGACGAGGTCATCACCACCCCGTTCACTTTCTTCGGCACTGTCGGCAGCATTGCCCGCGTGGGGGCAAAACCCGTCTTCGTCGATAGTTGCCCAACCTGCTTCAATATCGACCCAGCTAAGATCGAAGCGGCCATCACCGAACACACCAAAGCTATCATGCCCGTCGATCTCTTTGGCCAGATGGCTGACATGCGCCGGATCATGGAGATCGCTCGCAAGCACGATCTGATTGTGATCGAGGACAGTGCCCAGTCCATCGGGGCGGCACATCACGGCAAAAAGACCGGGCAATATGCCCACCTTACCACATTTAGCTTCTTCCCCAGCAAGAACTTAGGCGGGTTCGGGGACGGCGGCATGGTGGTCACCGACGATGCCGAGTTGGCTCAGAAGTGCCGCGTGTTGCGGATGCACGGCGAGACGAAGAGGTATCATCACAGTTTCATTGGCGGCAATTTCCGCTTGGATGCACTTCAGGCTGCCATTCTCCGCGTCAAGCTCCGGCACCTCGACGGCTGGAGCGCCAAGCGCCGTGAAAACGCCGCTTACTATGATGAAAAGTTCGTCGATACCCCGGTGGTCACACCCACCGTGTACGACTACAACAAGTCGATCTACAACCAGTACACGATCATGATTCCCAAGGGGCGCCGCGATCAGGTACAAGCCCACTTGACTGAGTTGGGGGTTGGATGTGCCGTTTACTATCCTATCCCGTTGCATCTTCAGGAGTGTTTCGCATACCTGAACCACAAACCGGGCGATTTCCCCAGCAGCGAAGTAGCTGCGGGCGAAGTGCTAAGCCTGCCGATATATCCGGAGCTAACCGACGCCCAGAAGAACGCGGTGGTGGCAGCGGTCACCAAAGCGTGCGGATAAACCGCTCCGTGGAAAGAAATTGAAAATGGAAAATGAAAAATTGAAAATGGAAAATGGGGGAGGGGATGCGGTGAATTGAGAATTGAGAATTGAGAAAGGGGCGGGCATCCTCCTTGTGATTGTGCGGGGGATGCTTAGCGGCGACAATCCGCGGCGTTTAGCGGCGACAATCCGCAACGTTTAGCGGCTCCCCAACGGGGAGCGCAAAGGCGGGTTCCACCCGCCTTCTTTCCTGAAACAGGGGCAACACGCGAATCAACCGTGCTGGTGAGGAGACGTTGCCATATCCCCATTTTCAATTTTTCATTTTCAATTTTCCATTTTCCGAGCAGCGTATGCTTAATGCTCTAACCATCGATTTCGAGGACTGGATGCAGGCGAACATCGACCCGGACCGCCCGATCACGCCGCGGGTGGTGGGTAATGTTCGCCGGGTGCTGTCGTTGCTCGATGAGCATCAGGTCAAAGCTACGTTCTTCATCCTGGGCAAAGTGGGCGATCTGTATCCCGACCTGGTCCGCGAGGTTGACCAGGCCGGCCATGAGATCGCCAGCCACGGGTGGAGCCACCGCCTGGTCTACAACCTCAGCCCCGAGCAGTTCCGCCAAGACCTGCGCCGCAGCATCGAGCAGCTTGTCACACTGACCGGGCGCCCCCCACTGGGGTATCGAGCACCGGCGTTTTCCATCACCAAGCGGTCTCTATGGGCGGTCCCCATTCTGGCTGATGAAGGTTTCCGGTACAGTTCGAGCGTCTTTCCCATCCGCAAGAAGCGTTACGGCATCCCCGATGCCCCCCGCTACCCATATCGTTGGGAAGGATGCGATTTGATTGAGTTCCCCCTGACTACCGCGAGGTTTGCCGGCTGGAATGTTCCGGTTTGCGGAGGCGGGTATCTGCGTCTGTTTCCTTATGCTGTGGTGCGTCGGGCACTTCGGGCAGCCAACCGTGCCGGGCAACCGGCGGTGGTCTACTTTCACCCCTATGAGTTCGACCTCCGCGAAGTGCGCGAGTTGCAGGCCCAAGGGCACGCCATCGGGCGTAAGGACGCTCTCATGAAATCACTTTGGCGTGCCAAGCTGGAAGGCCGACTCCGGGCTGCACTTGACGAGTTTGAGTTTGCCCCGATGGCCCGCGTCCTGGAGATAAGTTAGCGATGGCCTTGGTTGGACACGGCTTGGTCGGGTTGGCGATGGGCGGAACTGTGTCAGCCTCCGCTCGGAACCACCGTCTAACTTACATATGGCCTGGGATCATGATGTTGCTGGCTTACGCCGTGGACCTGGGCGAGTGGTTTGCGATTGTCTTGAATCCCGATCTGGTGGATCGGCGGTTTTTCAGCCATTCACCGCTTCTGGTGGCGGTTTTCACCGTGGCAGTGTGTATTGTTTTGGGGGTTTACTGCCGTTTGCGGCGTCCGTGGCCTTTTCTGATAATCGCCGGTGTTATCTTCAGCCACCTGCTGTTGGATTTCCACTACGTGAGGCTCGGCGTGGTCGAGTGGTATCATGGGAACAACGTCAAGGACTATGAGCTGAGCTATTCGGCGACGTTTCCCGCCGAGCTTTGTGTCTATGGTGGCCCGTTGGTGTGGGCTGTACTGCTTCGGGCTTCGTACATGCAAGGCTGTTCACGTGTTGCCCGTATTGTGTCACAGGTGTTGGTGATCCTCTCGGTCGCCGCTGCTTATTCGTGTCAGGCGATGATCTGGGCACCGGTCTACACGGTGTCGGTGGGGCACGGGCTGGTTCTGTTGCGGCGTCATCTGGACGTTCGGCTGTTGTGGAATCTTGTTCCGTTGCTTCCACTGTTTGCTCTGGGTTTCACTACCTGGTTGGCGTGGGAGCGGGTTGAGCAGGGCCGGCTGCTGGCCCGGCAGGGGCTTGACGCCGAGGCTGTCCGTGTTTATGAAACCGCGTTGAACATACCCTCGCGCTCGGGAAGACTTGGGGTATACATGCTGATGGGCTACAGTTATGAGAAGCTTGGCGAGTTATCCGAGGCGGAGCGGATGTACCAACAGGCGCTGGTGCTGTGCTCGCGCCCGGGCTGGCCTGAAACGGCGATGGCTGATTTTTACGTCCGGCACCGGGGCACGCCCTTCTATCGTCCCGAGCAAGCCCTGGCCCATTTCACCCGATTGCTGGAGACAGACGGAACAGACGCCGACGTTCAGGCATATGCACGGGAGCGGCTGCGGCAATTGCGCAAACGCGGTGTGATCCCCAAGATTGTTCGGCACGAGAGACGTAGGGTGGGTGGAACCTCGCGGAGCGAGGTGAAACCCACCAACCAGGGACGAGTCCAAGGTCCAAAGTCCAAAGTCCAAAGTCCCGCTGATTTCTAACTTTGGACTAGTGACTTTGGACTTTGGACCGAACGGCGGGTGGAACCCGCCCTACCAGGAGATGGTCGATGTTGGGTCATGCCAGTTGTGCGGTTCTGTTGTTGGGGTGTGTTCTGCTCGCCGGCGAAGCTATGGCACAGGATCGCCAGGAAGAGCCCGATCGTCCGACGGGACGGTTCGAGAAATGCAGTTATGTCTCGACGATCGACGGAGCCGCCATCGACTATGCCCTCTGGTATCCGGCTGACTATGACCCTTCCAGGCCCTGGCCGCTGATTGTGTTTCTGCACGGTTCCGGCGAGGGCGGTGGTTGGGCTGAGCCGACCCAGCCGCACGCCGGCATCCCCGTTCGCACGGTCAAGGGGAATCTGCCTTTCCTGGTGGTTTCGCCGCTGATGCGAGGCTCGTGGTCGATCAACGGGCCGGCAGAGCGAGACGTGCTCGATACCATCGCCGATGTTCAGAGGCGAGCCAACGTAGACCCGGACCGGATTCACCTGACCGGGTTGTCGTTGGGGGCCTTTGCCGGTTGGGCGCTGGCAGGGCACTATCCGGACCGGTTTGCGTCGCTGTCCGTTTTTGCCGGTGGCGGCGATCCCGAGATGGTTGGCAACCTGCGATACGTCCCCACCTGGGTCTTCCACGGGTCAGCCGACAACAACGTCCACGTGGCGGAATCCGTCCGCATGGCCCAGGCGATGCAGACTGCCGCGTTGAACATCCGCTACACGGAGTTTCCGGAGGTCAAGCACGTCTGTTGGCTACCAGCCTACTCGGGCAACACGCTGTACAATTGGATGGCTGACCAGAGCCGAGCCGGTGAGCCGCGGCGGATTACCTACCGCACCGTCAGTCTGCGACACAATCGGGCATACTGGGCCACCATCGAATCCATGGTCGATTCCACACGCCCAGCCATAATCGACGTATTCGTTCCTCAAGGCGGGCAGATTTACGTCCATGCCCTCAACGTGGGGCGGCTGGCTCTTGAGCCACCTCCCTCGGTGGTGCCGCCGGGAGTGACCCCGGTGTTCTACTACAACAACGAACCGGTAACCGCCCGGGCACGCGGGCATCAGTGGGTGCTGGACCTCATGCCGGACTCAACCAGCCCGCTTCAAAAGCGTCATGGGCTGTCCGGGCCTATACAGGATGTCTTCTGGGACTCGTTTGTCGTCGTGACTTCCGACCACCAGGACCCCGCCATCGCCGAAGCCTGGCGACAGATTGCCCGGAACATGTTCAAGTGGGCTGATAGGCTCGTCTTCAAGAACTTCCGGTTCATCTCCGCGGGCCGGCTCACCCCCGAGCTGATCCAATCGTCCAACTTGATCTGCGTCGGCACGCCTGACTGCCATAGCATCCTCGCACAAACCGCCGACAAACTGCCCCTGGTGTTCACGCCGACAGGATTGAGAGTCCACGGAAAGCCGGCATCGCCCCAGATTATGGGCATGGTGATGATCTACCCGAACCCACTGAACCCCGATCGTTACCTGGTGGTCTGTTCCGGTGTTCGTCAGGCGGTGGAGGCGTTGGGCGGCATTCTTCAGCCTCCTTACCTCTCCCCTACTCCACTTGAGGACCTGGTGGTGGTAACCCGCAAGGGCAAGCTGCTGCTCCAGGAACCCCAGCAGAAATCGACCCCCAAGACAAACTGGATGATGCGGGCTATCCCACCACGCGGAGCAGTCTTCGACCACAAGTGGCAACTGCCGGACTCGGTCATCCAAAAACTGCTCCAAGGGGAAATGGAAAATGGAAAATTGAAAAT
>JAGLWJ010000091.1 GCA_023133475.1 Phycisphaerae bacterium
ACTGATAGTTGGGTGGCCCATGGCTTTAGCCGTGGGGGACGCGAATACTCCAGGCGATTCGTGTCCCCCACCGCTAAAGCGGTGGGCCACCCGTCCGGGTGGAACCCACCCTACATCGTACCGGCATAAATGTCGTCACTAGCCCTCGAACGGGTTGGGGTTAAGCAGTTCATACTTGTCTTCGATGTCTCTGTACTCGTCGGCTTCGGGCAGCGGCTTCTTTTGATCTTCGATCATAGGCCACTCGGATGCGTACTTGGCGTTGATCTCGATGTACTCGTGCCATTTGTCGGGCAGGTCTTCCTCGGGAAAGATTGCCTGGGTGGGGCACTCGGCAACACACAGCCCACAGTCGATGCACGTGTCCGGATCGATGACCAGGAAATTCACCCCTTCGTGAAAACACTCCACCGGGCAAACGGAGACACAATCGGTGTACTTACACTTTATACAGGGTTCCGCAACAATATGAGCCATGGTCTATCTCCACAGATTCTCAGCCCAACTCGACCGCGCAAACGCGGCGCCACATCGTTGACCTCTTGGGCTACTACCTTCCAAGCATCATCGAAGTTTGTCAACCGTACGCCGCCATTTTTGTAGGGCGGGTTCCACCCGCCATGTCGCGCCGGAAAGGCGGGTGGAACCCGCCCTACGCGAGAGCAAACGTTTGGTTGTCACATACGCCGGTGCGGTCTATAGTCTTTGCCGTGTCTGACCCGAATCGGTTTGTTGCCCCGGCCCGCCTGATCGCTGCTCTTACCTTGCTCTCTCGTCTGCTGGGTGTGGGGCGCGAGATGGTCTATGCCTATTTCTTCGGGACCGGGCCGGTTCTGTCGGCATTTCGGATCGCCTGGCAGGTTCCCAACCTTTTCCGCCGCCTGTTCGGGGAAGGGGCATTGTCCGCCGCTTTCATCCCGGTGCTGACCGACTGCCTGCACCACCGTGGGCAGGTTGAAGCCCGCCGCCTGGCAGGGGCGGTCATGGCTTTGCTCACGGTCTTGCTGGTCTTGTTGGTGATTGTGGCGGAGTTTGGGCTTGCAGTTGCCCACTGGGCCTATCCCTCGCTGACCCTGCGTCTGACCGGGTTGATGCTCCCTTATATGCCGTTGATTTGCCTGACGGCTTTGGTCGGGGCGATGCTGAACGTGCTGCACCGCTTTGCCGCACCGGCGTTCGCACCGGTGCTTTTGAACGTCTGTATCATCACGGCTGCGCTGCTGTGTGGCTGCGGGCTGGGCTTGCAAGGCCGATCGCTGCTGTACGTCATTTGTGGGACGGTTCTGGCAGGCGGGGTTGCACAACTTTTGATAGTGTCCGTCAGCCTGAGACGAGCGGGTTTCTGGCCGACGTTCGGGCTGATTTGGCATCATCCCGAGGTTCGCCGGGTTGCGGTGGTGATGGCTCCGATGGTGGTGGGCATGTCCGCCATCCAGATCAATACGCTGGCGGATTCCATGATTGCGTTGTTCTTTGTGCCTGACGGTCGTGGCCCGGCGGTGTTGGGCTACGCCCATTTCTTCTATCAACTGCCGTTGGGGGTCTTCGGGGTGGCGTTGGGCACGGCGATTTTCCCGTTGCTGTCTGCCCGGGCTTCGGCGGGTGATGTGGCAGGGCTGACGCGGGCTTATGAGCAGGGCATCCGCATGAGCCTGTTCGTGGGGGTTCCGGCGGCTTGCGGTCTGTGCATCATCGCCGAGCCGCTGATCCGGGCCTTCTTCGAGCGGGGCGAGTTCCACGCCGGCGATGCCGCACGGGCAGCATCGTCACTGGTCTTCTATGGCATTGCGGTTTGGGCCTACTTCCTGCAGCAGATTCTGGTCCGCACCTTTTACGCGATGAAAGACAGCCGCACCCCAGTGCGTGTGGCTGTCACCATGGTGTTGTTCAACCTCACGTTGAATCTGGTGTTGGTGTTCCTGCTGGCTGAGGCGGGTGTGGCGTTGGCTACGGCGCTTAGCGCCACGATGCAAGTTGGATGGTTGATGCACAAATTGCACGGGCAACTACCCACCGTACGCCGGCGATGGCTGGTGGACGGCGCGGGGCGAATCGTGTTGGGCTCCATCGTTCTGGTGGTTACCGTGCGGTTGTTGCTTCTGTTTGTAAGCCCTGGTGGTTGGCTGACGCTGCCGCCGTGGTTGCAGGTGGCAGCAAGTGTCACCATCGGCGTTGGAGCCTACGCCGCCGCCGCTCGAGTCTTGCGTTTGGATGAATTCAACGAACTGCTACGCTTCCGCACACGGGAGGGGTGATGGCAATGCTGTTGACTTAAGGGCGTATGTGGTGGACCCCCACCACATACGCCGCTCCCTTACGGTCGCGGCACTGATTGGGGTTGCGGCCAAAGGCTGTGGCGGATGGAACCCGCCCTGCATTATTTGTCTGCCTCACGTTCCCGCTCGAGCAACTCCCGAATGCGAGCCAGGAATTGTGGGATGTCCAGTGGTTTGGTCATATAGGCATCGGGGGTGATCGCGCTGGTGTCCCCAATCCACCCGAACAGTTCCGCCGGGTCCACCTCCACCGAAGAAGCCATAAGGATGGGTATGGCTCCCAACTCACGATACTCCGGAAGGCCCTTGAGGGCTTGGTTGACTGAATACCCCTCTCCGAGGTTTTCCATCATCACGTCCAGGACGATCAGGTTAGGCCTACAGTGCAGAGCAGCCGCCAGACCATCACGTCCATTGTCGGCTTCCCGCACCTGATACCCTTCGCCTTCCAGCAGGGCGCGAGTCGAGGCGCGGTAGTCCTCGTCATCGTCGATGATCAGGATTTTGGCAGCTTCGGGCATGGTCACCAACTTTCTGCTCACGCATCCCTCCGGAGAGTAGCAATGCGCTCGGTTACGGTCAAGCTGCGCAGGGCAGACTGAAGACCTCTCGCGATCTGCCAGGAACGGGAATGGAGAATGAAGAATTGAGAATGGAGAATATGGTCGCTCGCAACGACGCCGGGGTGTTTAGCCCGCATTTTTCACACCGCAGAGAGCGCGGAGATCGCAGAGTATTTCCTGGAAAGAAATTACAGCTAAATTAGGGCGCGTCGGGTTTTGACAGTGTGTTTATTGTCTGTTCAACGCTAATTGCGATAACCCCCTATCTTTCAACTCTCTGCGGTCTCTGCGTGCTCCGCGGTGGAATATTCGGGTTAGCGGCGACAAGTCCACAGCGTTTAGCGGCTCCCCAACGGGGAGCGCGGGTGCTCCTCTTGCCTCTTGCCTCTTGCCTGTTACCTTGAATTCTTCGCGGTCGTGGCGGCGTGTCGAGTGAGGGCGGGGTTGGTAGGTGATGACAAGGATTCTTCGCAGATTTGCTCTGGGGCTGGCAACCGTTGCGGCGGTTTACGTGCTCACCTTTGTTATGGTGATGGTGGTCCCGGGCAATCCCTTTTCCAACCCGGAACGCAATATGTCCCCCGAGGTGCTCAAGGCCCTGGAGGCTCGCTACAACATCAACGACCCGGTGAAGTATTTCTTCGAGTTCCTGGCTGGCGCCATCCGCCTGGACTTCGGCCCCTCCTTCCAATACAAAGACTGGACCTGTAGCCAGATTATCGCCGACGCCCTGCCGGTCTCGATGACACTAGGGTTTGCGGCTATTCTGCTGGCGGTGTTGGTTGGTGTTCCGGTGGGCGTGCTGAGCGCCGTGCACCGCAACAGGTGGTTCAATCTGACCACCATGGGTTTGATTCTGCTGGGGATCAGCCTGCCGACATTTGTGACCGGGTCGGCGCTGCTGATCGTGTTTGCGGTGTTTGCACATTGGTTCCCGATCGGCGGCTGGGGCACGTTGGCTCATGTGCCTTTGCCGGCTTTTACCCTTTCTCTGCCGTTCGCCGCCTATGTTGCCCGGCTGACATACATCGGCATGCTGGACGTTTTGGGCAGCGATTTCGTGCGGACCGCCCTGGCAAAAGGAGTGGGCCGGCGGGTGGTGGTCTGGAAGCATGCGTTTAAGCCGGCGTTCCTGCCAGTGTTGAGCTTCCTGGGGCCGGCTGCCGCACAGGCGATGACCGGATCGTTTGTGGTCGAGAAGGTCTTCGGCGTGCCGGGCTTGGGGCAGCATTTCGTGGATGGGGCTTTGAACCTGGATCGAGGCCTGATTATGAGCACTGTGCTGGTCTTCTCCGTCATACTGGTGGCGTTCAACACCCTGGTGGATGTGGTCTACGGGCTGATCGACCCGCGGATTGCAAAGGTGGGTTGAGCGCTGCCTGTAATTGTGACTGAGGAGGGGGCAGAGTATGATTAACCTGGACTTTTCATGCTGTGGAGGATGCGGAGTCCCCTGTAGGGTGGGTGGAGCTTCGCAAAGCGAAGCGCAACCCACCGCACCGGCTAGGAAGTCCAAAGTTCCTAGTCCAAAGTCCAAAGTCAGAGATCAGCGGAACCTTGGACTTTGGACTTTGGACCTTGGACTATTGAGCGAGGTAAAAAACGATGCAAACGCCGAATAGGCTGCCGGACGACAGCGGAGAGAAAGGCCTCGGCAGTGCGCCCGAGAGTAATGCCAAGCCGACTCTCAACTTCATTCAGGAAATTATCGCCAAAGACCTCAAGAGCGGCAAATACGACGGTCGAGTGCACACCCGCTTCCCCCCCGAGCCGAACGGGTATCTGCACATCGGGCACGCCAAGTCCATTTGCCTCAATTTCGGCCTCGCCGCCGAGCACGAAGGCGGGCTGTGCAATTTGCGGTTCGATGACACCAACCCCATCAAGGAAGAGGACGAATACGTCAAGTCGATCATCGAAGACATTCGCTGGCTGGGGTTCGATTGGGAGGATCGGCTGTTCTATGCCTCGGGCTATTTCGAGCAGATGTATCAGTATGCGGTGCGGTTGATAGAACTGGGCAAAGCCTACGTGTGCGACCTCAACGCCGAGCAAACCAGAGAGTGCCGCGGCACCTTGACCAAACCGGGCAAGGACAGCCCATATCGCAACCGCTCCGTCAAAGAGAACCTCGATTTGTTCGAGCGCATGCGAGCCGGTGAATTCCCCGACGGCTTGCGCACCTTGCGAGCCGGGATCGACATGACATCGCCCAACTTGAACATGCGCGATCCGGTCATCTATCGCATTCTCCATGCCGCCCACCACCGCACCGGCGACAAATGGTGCATCTATCCGATGTACGACTGGGCTCATGGGTTGGAGGATTCCATCGAGGGGATCACTCACTCTATCTGCACGCTGGAGTTCGAGAATCACCGCCCGTTGTACGATTGGTTCCTGGAGCAGTTGGGCGTATATCATCCCCAGCAAATCGAGTTCGCCCGCCTGGAACTCACCTACACGGTGATGAGCAAGCGCAAGCTGCTGGAGTTGGTCAAAGAGGGGTATGTCGGCGGCTGGGGCGATCCGCGGATGCCCACCATCTCGGGTTTGCGCAGGCGTGGGTATACGCCCGAGTCCATCCGGAACTTCTGCCGGGGCATTGGGATGGCCAAGTTCAACAGCGTTATTGACATTGCCCGGCTGGAGCACAGCCTCCGCGACGACCTGAACAAACGATCGCCGCGGGTGATGGGGGTGTTGCGCCCGCTACGGGTGGTCATCGACAACTATCCGGAAGGCCAGGTCGAGGAACTGGATGCGGTGAACAATCCGGAGGACCCCAGTGCCGGGACCCGGAAGGTTCCTTTCTCGCGTGTGTTGTACATCGAGCGTGAGGATTTTCGGGAGGACCCGCCGCGGAAGTTCTTCCGTCTGGCACCGGGTCGTGAGGTGCGTTTGCGCTATGCGTATTTTGTCACCTGTGTGGACGTGGTGAAAGACGCCCGGACCGGTGAGGTGGTCGAGTTGCACTGCACCTATGACCCCGCCACCCGCGGGGGTGATTCCCCGGACGGCCGCAAGGTCAAGGGCACCATTCACTGGGTGTCGGCGGCCCACGCGCTGACGGCTGAGGTGCGCATGTACGACCACCTCTTCACCAAAGAGAACCCCGGCGAGGTGGAGGAGGGGGCGGATTTCAAGGCGAATCTGAATCCAAACTCGATGGAGAGGATCACATCCTGCCGGGTCGAGCCCAGTGTGGCAGGGGCAACACCAGGCAGCCGTTACCAGTTCGAGCGTAACGGCTACTTCTGCGTGGACCCCGATTCCTCGGCGGAGACATTGGTGTTCAACCGCACGGTAGGGCTGCGCGACTCCTGGGGCAAGATCGAGAAGAAACTGCAACAAAAGAAGAGGTAGGGCGGGTTTCACCCGCCGTTCAGTCCAAGGTCCAAAGTCAGAGACCCGCGGGACTTTAGACCTTGGACTCGTCCCTGAATGGGTAAATATTCAGTAAACCCGTATGCGTGATAGCGTGGGTTTCGTAGCGGCAGTCTTGCGCTAGGCCCGGCATAAATGCCGGGCCTAGCGCGACGGCTTGCCCAAGGTTGCCGCCTTACCCCAGGGCTCGGATCCGCAGACGCCTCGTTGCCTTGTTGCTTCTTGCCTTCTTCACCACGGGTTTACTAAATGTTTACACCCGATACGCCCTAATTTAGCTGTAACTTCTTTCCAGGAAATACTCTGCGTTCTCCGCGCTCTCTGCGGTGTGAAAAATGCAGGCTTGGACTTGTCCCTGAATGGAGGGTTCCACCTCGCTTCGCGAGGTTCCACCCACCCTACGTCTGCCTCCCTTTTCATGGTTTCCGGATGCCGCCGAAGGCGGCAGGGGTTGCCTGTGCCTGGTGCAGGGTTTGCGCCGTCGGAGCGTTGAGGTATCCGGCAGGTCGGCAAAAACACCCCGTTCACATATCGCGTAACATTTTCTTTGCCAATAGGTTGGGTCGTCGCGGGCAGTTTGCACGGGACAAGTTTCGGGCTGGTTGGTATGGCAGTTGCTCCGAGTAGGGCGGGTTCTGCCCGCCTTGGGACTAAGTCCAAAGTCCCTGGTCCAAAGTCCAAAGTCAGGGATCAGCGGGACTTTGGACTTTGGACCTTGGACCTTGGACTGAACTGGAGGTTCGTGTATGACCAACACACGTCAAAAGGATAGTGATTCGCAATGCGTCCGCCTTGGCCAAGGCGGTTGCGACTGGGCGGACTTGGGCCGGCAGATACGCCGGGCGGCGGTCCAGGCAGCAGCCTGCACGCTGTTCGAGAACACAAACAAACAGCAGGCCACTTGCCCGAGCAATGACGCACTGCTGAGGAATTGAGGGGGCTGAACGTGAAGGAGCCGATGGTATGACCTACGGGCTATGGCTATCAGTGGGCGGATTACAGGTTAACCAGTACCGGCAGGAGATCATCACCAACAATCTGGCCAACGTCGAGACGGTTGGGTTTAAGCGTGATCTGGCGGTGATTCACGAGCGGCCGGTGGAGGCTTACCAGAACCCCGACGGAGCCCGGTACGGACACCGTCTGCTTGATCGGTTGGGCGGTGGAAACTGGGTTCGCCCGACCTACACCAACTTCGACCAGGGTTCTCTGGTGCATACCGGTGGTGACCTCGATGCCGCCATTGCCGGCGATGGGTTCTTTACCGTGCGCGAAGGAGACGATCTTCGCTACACCCGCGACGGCAAATTCACCCTCAATCGTCAAGGTGAACTGGTGATGGCTGCCAATCAAGGCCGAACGAAGGTGCTCGATAATGCCGGCAAGGCCGTCCAAATCAACACCACCGACGGCAAGATCAAAATCGCCGGGGATGGGACCATCACCCAGGGCGCAGGCAATACGGTGGTGGCGAAACTGGGGGTGGTCGAGTTCGCCGACCGCCAGGGATTGCGCAAGGTCGGCAAGAACCTGTTTGTCTCAATCGGTGATCCGCCACGTGCACCACAGAACAGTCAGGTCCATGGCGGTTATATCGAACGGTCGGCTCAAAACCCCATGACCGGTTTGGTGGAGATGATCGAGGCAACCCGAGCTATGGAGCTAAACGCCCGGTTGATAACTCTCCAGGACCAAACCATCGGCGAAGCAGTCAACAAGGTCGGACGAGTCGTCTAACGCAGGGGGGAATGGGGAATGGAGAATTGAGAATTGAGAATTGAGAATTGAGAATGGAGAATCAAGCGCCATTTTTTGCGTTCTCCACGCTTCATTCATCGCGCTCCCCTTCGGGTCGCCGCTAAACGTTGCGGACTTGTCGCCGCTAAATACTCCTGACGCGACCATACTTCCCGAATTCTCCATTCTCCATTTTCTCCCCGGGTAAGTTGGTTTGAGGATGATGCTTTATGGCAATTCTTGCACTCCATTCTGCCGCTTCGGGCATGAAAGCGCTGGACACCGCGCTGGACGTGGCGGCCAACAATCTGGCCAACGTCAACACGGTGGGCTTTAAGGCTTCGCGGGTGAACTTTGAAGACCTGCTCTACCAAATCCGGCGCGAACCGGGAGTGCTGAACGCCGAGAACGAACCTATCCCGCACGGTATCCAAGTGGGGCTTGGCGTGGCGGTCTCGGGCACCCAGTTGAACTTCGAGCACGGTTCGGTGGACCCCACCGCCAACCCGCTGGATATGATGATCGAGGGCGAGGGATTCTTCAAACTCACGGTGATCGAGAACGGCGACCCCATCGTCGCCTACACCCGAGCAGGCAACTTCAGCCAGAACTCCGAGGGAACCATCGTCCTGGGCACCACCGAAGGGGCAGTGCTGGACCCGCCGATCCAAGTCCCACCCGGCTCACGAGACATCACCGTAACCCGCGACGGGCAGGTGCGAGTCATCGCCCAAGGGTCAACCACGCCAACCACCGTGGGGCAAATCGAACTGGCTCGCTTCGTCAACCCGGAAGGATTAAAACAGATCGGGCAAAACCTCTACGCCGAGACCGCCGCCTCGGGAACGCCGGTCACCGGCTCGCCTCAACAGGATGGGCTGGGCAGTATCCAGAACAACTTTCTGGAGATGAGCAACGTCGACCCGGTGCGCGAGCTGATTGCCCTGATCCGCACGCAACGGGCATTCGAGCTGAATAGCCAATCGGTCCAGAGCGCCAACCAGGCACTCCAGACCGTGGCCAACATGCTGAGAAGGTAATGGTTGTTATGACATTTAACCGAATGAAAGCATGGCACCCACTGCTTTTGTGCGCCTTGGTCTTTGCAGTCGGAGTTCAGGACGTGGTTGCACGCGGTTCGAGCGAAGCCGGTTCGGTGCGGCTTTGGCTTGGTGCGGTGGTGATCGAGGATGTGATTCGCCTGGGCGACGTGGCCCAGTTGCACGGGTTCGACGCTGACACCAAGAAGGCACTGAAAGAACTGGTCATAACCTCCGCACCCGAGCCCGGTGGATCGCGCATCCTGCCGCTGTCAGCCGTCCGCGAGGCGCTGGCCAAACACGGGGTGAACCGGGCCAAGGTGATCGTTAAAGGTGCGGCGGAATGTGCTGTTCGCCGGCCGGTGGAAACCTCCCCGCCTGCACCAAAGGTCGCACGACAATCGAAGTCAACCCCAAACCCCCAGCGGGACCAGACCGACGGGCGCACGCTGCGCGATGCCATAACCGCCTACTTTGACCGGCAACTGGCAGCCTACGGCGGGCGGGCGGACATCAACTTCGGCCGAACCTCCGCCGGGCAACTGGACCTCTCGGAGCCGGAGTTCAGATTCCGCCTGCAACCCAGGTCGGATTCGATCATCGGGCTTATCCAACTCGAAGCCACCATCCTGCGCGATGCGGTGGAGGTGCAGAAGGCCCCGATCGTGGTGACGGTGGCTATGTTGCGTGACGTTGCTGTGTCACGCCGGGCGATCAATCGCGGAGCCACCGTGGGGGCTGGGGACGTGCACATGGTCACGCGGAGGTTCACCCAGTTGAACCGTATCGGGTTTGCCGACCCGGGCGAGGTGATCGGTATGCGGGCCCGGCGCTTTATTCCACCAGGTGAACTGGTTGGCACACGCGACCTGGAGCGTGTTCCGCTGGTCAAACGCGGTCAAATTGTCGAGGTGATCTCCCGGTTCGGCACGATCAGCGTGACCACCGCCGCCAAGGTCATCGAGGACGGGGAATACGGCCAACTGGTGACCTTGCACATGCAGGGTCGGCGTGGGGCGCGGATTGTCGGGCGAGTGGTCGGCCCGCGATGTGTGCAGGTGAGCGACGAGGTGCCGCCGGCCTTGCGTGAAACAGCCCTGGTGCTCTGTCGTGATTGATTTGAAGGGTTGCCCCCGGATGGGCCACCCAACCATCGGTTCGTGGGTGACAGAGCACTGGTTTATGGAGGTTTGCAATGAGATTATCGCACGATGCAACCGGTTGGCATAGCCAAGAGCCACACCCGGCTGGGTGGCATGGTCAAGGGCCGCCCTCGATAACGTTACGACCTGCCCGAGAATCTTTCGAGGCGGCCCTTGACCATGTTCCGCTTCTCTGGATGTTGCTAATCTTATTAGTGGCCGGCAGCACGGCTTGTGCCCAGACCACCTCCTTGTCCAAACGTCACGCACCCACCGATCCTGACCCTGAAACCAGTCGCGAAGTGCCCGAGCACGAGGGCAACCCGACCCTGGAGAAACACTCTCTGATAGCCCTCAAGGTCAGGCCGCCCAAGAAGCTCCGCGTGAACGACCTGATCACGGTCATCGTTCGCCAGCAGACCAAGTTCGAGAGCGACGGCTCACTCAACAGTAAAAAGGAAGCGAAGCTGGACAGCAAAATCGATGCGTTTATCAACTTCATGGAAGGCGGTATCGGGGCGGCGCTCTTTCGGCGCGGCAAGCCGAACATCAAATACGAGTTGAAGACCGAACTCAAAAACACCGCGGACAAGGATCGCGAAGATAAATTCACCACACGCATCACCGCCACGATCATCGACGTCAAACCCAACGGGAACCTGGTGCTCGAAGCCCGCAGCAGCCAGGAGTTCGAGGACGAAAGAATTTCCATGGCACTGACCGGGATATGCCGAAGTGTTGACATTACCCCGGACAACACCGTGCTCAGCACCCAACTCGCGGATTTGATGCTGAAGGTCAAGAACCACGGCGCCGTCCGGGACGGCTCCAGCCGCGGATGGCTGCAAAAAATACTGGATAAGACCAAACCATTCTAGTGCCCCGTAGGGTGGGTGGAAGTTCGCTGGGAGAAACTCATGTACACGGCGTCAACGGGTAAACTTGTTGCCTTGTTGTCTCGTTGCCTTGTTGCCTTACTGTTGCTGCTGTGGGTCGAGGTGGGGGCGGCCCGGGCAGCCGACGTGATCGCCCGCGTGGGCGACGTTACACATTTGAAAGGCCAACGGATCAACCGTCTCCTGGGCCAGGGTCTGGTTGTCGGCCTGGACGGCACCGGTGACGGGGACAGCTACGCTCCCTCCATAAGAGCCTTGGCGGGCGTGCTGCGGAAGTACTCCAACCCGGTGCAAGGGCTCGACGAATTGAAGGACACCAAGAACGTCGCTTTGGTGTGGGTCAGTGCGGTGACACCGGAAAACGGCGGCCGCGAGGGCGATCGACTGAACGTGCGGGTCTCGACTTTCGGAGCTGCCAAGAGTCTGGCAGGCGGGTGGTTGCTGCCGGCTCCGCTGGTTTTCCACGACCCCAGTGTTCAAAGCCCGGTGTACGCCTTCGCCGGCGGTCGGATCGAACTGTCGGACCCCAAGATCAAGACCAGCGGCGTGATCCGCAAGGGGGCTACACTCGAGGAAGACATCCTCGTCGGCTTCTACGCCTACGGGCGTGAGCTGCCCTACAGCAACGACTGGATCAAGCCGCAGGAGAAATACATCACGCTGGTGCTGGAGAATGAGCAGGCCAGTTGGGCGTTAGCTTCGGAGATCGCCGTGGCGCTGAACGACGAGTTGTCCGACGTTGCCATGGTAGGCCGGGCGGCGGTGGCGGTGGACCCCAAGAACGTGGTGGTTTTGCTGCCCAAGGGGAGGCAGCCGGCACGTTGGATCAGTGACATTCAGATGACTCGGCTGCTGATGCCGTCCAGCGAAGCCCGCGTGATTATCAACCGGACCAGCGGGACCATTGTGGTGAGTGGGGACGCCAGGATTTCGCCCGTGGTGATCTCCAAGCGTGGTTTGACCATCACCGTTGCGGCGGGCGAGCTGACTCAGCCCGACACTGTAATGGCGGCTCAGACTCAGAGGTTTGTGCCGGTGGACCCAGCCGGCGCGGGCGGGGGCAACGTGGCGAGTTTGCTGAAGGCACTGAACCGCCTCAACGTGTCCATCGACGATCGCATCGACATCCTGGAGGAAATCCACCGCCAGGGCAAGCTACACGCAAAGCTCATGCGCGAGGAGTGAGGAGGAATGGAGAATGGAGAATTGAGAATGTGGACGCTCGCAACGGCGCCGGGGTATTTAGCGGCGACCCGAAGGGGAGCGTGACGAATGAAGTGTGGAGAAGGCAGAAGGTATCGTTTGATTCCCCAATTCTCCATTCTCCATTTTAGGCGGGTAGAACCCGCCCTACGGGAGGAACAACATTGTTGTCTACCGCTTCCACTACCGACGTTAACTTGTTGCACGATCCACGTCTGGAGCAACTTCGTCAAGCAACCGGTAAGGTTATCGGGGCGGTTTTTTATGAAACGCTGCTGAAGTCCATGAGGAATAACCCGCTACGAGGCCCCTTCGGGCACGGCGGGCATGGCGAGCGGGTCTTCCGGGGGCAACTCGATGCCGAGTTGGCCGGCCGTATGGGCCTGTCCAACCGCAACAACCTGACCAGGGTTCTATTCGAGCGTCTGGCACCGCAGCAACTACGCATGGAGCATTCACCGAAGGACGAACCGCCCGAAATGGAAAATGGAAAATGTGGGCGTTTGTGACAGTGCCGGGGTGTCCGGCAAATGTAGGGTGGGTGGAACCTCGCAAAGCGAGGTGGAACCCACCAACCGGTGCGGTGGGTTTCGCTTTGCTTCGCAAAGCTCCACCCACCCGACAAACGAAGGTAAGACGCATGAGCAATACTGAGACCACAAACCAACGACTACCCGAACTGCTGGTTGTGTTGAGCCGGTTGGCAGATCTGCACGGCGAACTGCTGGGTGTGATTCGCGGCAAGATCGAGCATATGCGCACCGGCAATACCAGCGAGCTGCGCGCCGACACAATCCGCGAGGAATCCCTGGTAAAGACTATCAGCGAGCAGGAAGGGCTTCGCTGCCGGTTGATGGGCGAGATCGGCTGCGGGTACGGCATAAGCCCGCAGGCTGCCCGGCGGATGTCAGCCCGCCGACTGGCTCAGCGGGTCGAAGCCGGTTTGCGATCCAGGCTCGAGGAGGGGGCGGATCGGTTGCAGGGTGTGGTGCGCGAAGTATCGCACGTCAATCACATCGCCACCCTCGTCGCCCAGCAGGTGTTGCACCATATGCGCTGTATGTTCGAGGCGGTGACCGCTGCCGATGAACCTCCGACGACCTATTCACCACATGGCCAAGTGGTGCCCGAGGCACCACATCGGCTCTTTGAGATAACGGGGTGATGCGATGAGCTTGCTGTCATCAGCCTTACAGATCGGGCGCAGTGCGCTGACCAGCTACCAAAGCGCGTTGCAGGTTTTGGGCAACAATATCAGCAACGCGGGCAACCCGGACTACACTCGCCAGACGGTGGGTCTGGGGCCGATGAACGGCGTGCCGCTGCCGGAGGGTTTCAGGCCCGGTGCCGGTGTCGCCCTGACCTCCATCAAGCGGAATCTCGATGAAGCCCTCGAACATCGGCTGCGGGTCGCCATCGGCACCGAGCAATCGGTTATGGCTCAGGACGGCACGATCGGGCAGATCGAGGTGCTGTTCGACGATTTCACCGGTATCGGGTTGTCGTCGCGGCTTGGCGCCTTTTTCAACAGCCTGGCGGAGGTGAACAACGATCCGTCGGACACCGCAATCCGCTCGGTGGCCATCTCCGAGGGGGCGGCGGTGGCATTGTCCTTGCGGCAGATGCGTTCGGAGTTGCAAGCGATAGGCGAAGCCGTGGACGAGCAGATAGCGATTCTGGTGGAGCAGGTTAACGGCATCGCCGTGGAGATAGCCGATCTCAACACGCAGATCACCGCTGCCGAGGCGGGAGGCCACGGGCCGGCCGGTGCCTTGCGCGATCAGCGTGACGCGCTGCTTCGTAGCTTGAGCGAGATCATCGACGTGCAAACCCGCCCCCAGCAGGACAGTTCACTGTACGTGTTCATCGGCAGCGAAGCCCTGGTGCAGGGCAGCGTGGTGCGCAAGTTGGGCACCAAACAGGAGCTGGACGGCGAATTCGTGCGCACAGCCGTGGTCTTCGCCGATACCGGGGCGGACATCAACCCGAACGGTGGAGCCATGCAAGGCTGGCTCAATGCCCGCGACGAGCATGCTTACGGCGGCATTGCCCAAATCGACGAGCTGGCTGGCGGGATCATTACGGAGGTCAACCGCATACATTCTGACGGGCAGGGGCTGGTCGGTTTCAGCTCGGTGACTGGCACCTCCAGCGTGCTCGACCCGACGGCGGCACTTAACAGCACCGATGCCGGGCTCGAACTTACACCCCAAAACGGCAGCTTCTTCATCGTTGTGGCCGACGATGCCACCAACACGCCGGTGGCTTATCAGATCGACATCGACCTGGACGGGCAGGGGACCGACACCACTCTGGAATCGTTGGTCGAGCAGATCAACGATACGGTGGGCAACGTGACTGCGAGCATCACGCCGGGCAATCTCCTGAAGCTCGAAGCTGACACAGGGATGTCATTTACGTTCGGGTTCGACGGCCAGGATGCCCGCGAGGACACTTCCGACCTGTTGGCGGCTTTGGGGATCAACACGTTTTTCCAGGGTGCCGATGCGTCGGATATTGCGGTGAACTCGGCATTGGAGAGTCATCCCGAGTTGCTGGCGGCGGCCCAGGTCAACCTGCCGGGTGATGGGGGCAACGCCGGCCGGTTGGCACAGCTCAACACCACAGCCAGTGCCCAGCTCGGCAACGTGAGCATTCTGGATTTTTACAACAACATCACCGGCGATGTGGCTGTCACTGCCGGGGCGTCCCACCGTAACGTGGAGGCCTGCGGAGTCGTTGTATCCTCCCTGGAAGCGGAGAAGCAAGCGATCAGTGGGGTGAGCCTGGACGAAGAAGCCATTGATCTGCTCAAGTACGAGCAGGCTTTCCAGGGCGCCGCACGTTACGTCAGCGTGATAGACCGGTTGATGGATGAGATGTTGTCTTTGGTGAGGTAGGGCGGGTTTCACCCGCCTTCTCGGCATCGCGTGGCGGGTGGAACCCGCCCTACAATATGAGGTAGAAAGGACTCGAGCACATGGCTATTACACCGATCCATCCCGCCCGCATCAGCCTTCATTTCCAGTCGCAGCGTTTGCTGGAGACTTTGCGCCGCAACCAGCTCAACACCTTTGCGCAGCAAAGCCGGCTGGCTTCAGGTCGCCGGTTCGTGACCGCCGGCGACGATCCCCTGTCCGCCAACCAGGCCATCAAGCTCACCGAGTTGCGTGACCGGCAAGAGCAGCTTTACGCGAACATCATGCACGCCGGCAATGTTCTCGATGCCACCGACAATGCCCTCGGCGATGTCAACCGGATGTTGAGCGACGCGCACGGCATCGCCAGCCAGAGCGCAGGGTCGTTGGCTTTACCGGACGAACGGGCGGCTGCGGCGGAACTGATCGCCTCCATCCGTGATGGGCTGGTCACGATCGGAAACCGGCAGTTCGGCGAGCGTCACCTGTTCGCCGGGCGCGACACCACCGGGCAACCCTTTCAGCACCTGCTCGGTGGCATCGCCTATCTGGGGGACCGCGGCGACGTCATGGTGCAGGTGACGGACTTGGATTTTGAGTCGATAAACGTGACCGGGGATGCAATTTTCGGGGCATTGGCTCAACGGATCAGCGGGGCGGTAGACCTCGATCCGGTGGTCACTACCGGCACCCGCCTCGATGACCTCGCCGGCGCCACCGGGCACGGCATTCGCAAGGGCGTGCTGGTGTTCAACGAACCCAACGGCGCCGGCGTGGTGCAGGTGGACCTCAACTCGGCGGATACCCTGGGCGACATCGTGGGCCTGATCAATACCACCGCCACTGACGCCGGTGCGGGTTTTACCGCTGACCTGACACCGACCGGGCTCACCATCGTTCCCGGCGGGGACCTTTCCATTACCGGTGTCATCGCCGAGGACCTGGGCATTAAGACCTATCCCGAGGCGGCGGCGGCGATTGTGGGGGCCGACCTCAACCTGCGCCTGACCCGGACTACGCTGCTCAGTGACCTGGCCGGCGGGGTGGGCCTGGACCTGAGCGAGCCTATCCTGATCACCAACGGCAACGAGAGCAAGTCGATCGATCTGAGCGACGCCCAGTCCATCCAGGACATCTGCAACACCATCAACAACGCGGGTGTGTCGGTAAAGGCGGAGATCAACGCCGCCGGGACGGGGATCGATGTGATCAATCTGATTTGCGGGATGCGGATGAGCATCACCGAAAACGGCGGGACGACCGCCGCGGACCTGGGAATCCGTTCCGTGACCGAATCCACCAGTTTGCTCTCGTTGAACTACGGCAAGGCACTGGAGACCCAGGCCGGCGAGGGCGACCTGCGCATTGTGGCCAAGGATGGGACGTGGCTCAACGTCAACCTCGACGAGGCGGGAACGCTGGGCGACGTCATCGACTTAATCAACCAGGCGGCTGACGACACCGGGGTCTCTCTGACCGCTTCGTTGACCGACTCGGGCGACGGGTGGAAGATTGAAGACGGCACCGGTGGAGCCGGGGCGTTGTCCATATACCCGCTGAATCCTGAGAACTACGCCAAGGCATTGGGGCTGCACTGGTCTGCCGCCGCCGATCCGGCGGACACCGAGCTGGTGCTCAACGACCTGAGCACGGGCACCAATGATAGTGTTATGGCAGTTTTGTTCGATTTGGAGCGTGCCCTGCTCAACGACGACACCGGCGGCATCACCGAGGCGGGGAGCCGCCTGAACGGCCTGATGGAGGACATCACCCGCAATCGTGGCATAATCGGAGCCCGCGCCAAAGCCATGCAGGACCGCCTCACCCAAATGGAAAACGCCAATTTCGCGTCAGAGGTGCTCCTCTCTCAAGTCCAGGACCTCGATTATGCCGAAGCAGCCACCCTCTTCGAGGAAGCACGAACAGCATTACAGGCGAGCCTGACAGTCGGCTCGCAGGTGATGAGCATCTCGCTGTTGGACTTTTTGCGTTAACTGAGTTAATCCGGCCGCAGCCCTAAATCAGTACCGCGACCGTAAGGGAGCGGCCAATCCAAGTCTGTAGGTCGGGTCCACAGATTACGCAGATTACGCAGACTTGCGCTAGGCCCGGCATTTATGCCGGGTATTGGAGTGGTTGCCTTGTTGCCTCGCTCCGCGAGGTTCCACCCACCCTACGTCTAACCCGGATTATTTACGAACACCGACCCGATGGTTGTGTCGCTATCAAGAACTTGGTGGGGTTTCATGGGAATCATCACCTTAAAGGTGGTTCCCTCACCCAGGCGGGTGTCAACTTTGAGCTTGCCGCCGCTCTCGCATATGACCTTGTAAGCCGCCGCCAGCCCCAAACCGGTCCCCCCATGCCCTTTTGTGGAGCAGAACGGCTCGAAAAGGTGGGGTAAGTGCTCCTGCCGGATTCCAGGCCCGTTGTCACGGACGAGAATGACGACGGTGGAATTATCGGAATCGACATGCGTCGTCACCACCACTCGCCCATCGGATTCCGGAGCGGCATCTATGGCGTTGAGGACCAGATTGAGAACCGCCTGGTGAATCCCCTCTTTATCAAGTGGGAAAGGGGGGATGTCAGCAAGATCGGTAAGCAACATGACGCCTTTGTCGTCGGCACTACGCTGGGTGAGGCTGACTACGTCCCCGATGACCTTGTTGAGTTGGTCTGTTTCCATGGCTGGTTGCCGGTCCTTGCTGAAGGTCAACATATTGGTGACCAAGTGCAAGATGCGGTCCAAGTTGCGCTGGATGATCTTCCATGCCGACATCACGGTATCGAGATTCTTGCGACGAATGCCCAACTCCAACACGTCCGAACCACTGTGCAAGCCCTGTAGGATGTTGCGGATGTGGTGAGAAAGGTAGGCAACGGTTTCGCCCATGGCTGCCAGACGCTCGTTTTTCATACGGGCTTGTTCGAGTCTGGCGTTTTCGATGGCCAGACCGGCCATCCGCCCGACGGCAGTGGCCAATCGCAATTGCTCCTGATTGTAGGTGTGCTGGGCCATGGAGCAAGCAATGTGGAGAACTCCCTGGACCTGGTCGTGGGCGATGATCGGGACGCAGAGCACACTGCGCAACCCAAGCCCATGAATACTGCCTCCATTGTCCCCGTCGGTGAAACGCTGGTCGGTCATCGCGTTGGCGCAGAGGATGCCGTGCCTGGTCTCACGCACATGGTTGATAATGGTCCGCGATGCGATGATTTTGGGCTTGTCCTTGCCTTTGTCGGATCGACAACGCACCACCTGAGGAACAAGGTCATTGCTGTCGGGATCAACCATCAGCACCAGAGCATGGTCGAAAACAAAGTGGTGGCAGATCAAGTCGGTGATCCGTTCGAGGAAAGCATCGACGTTCCCGAAGGTTCCGATGGCTTCGGCTATCTGATACATCAGTTTCCAGGCCTGGACCGCATCAGCCGTCTCGGGGGTGGCCAGTATGACGCTCTCTTCGCAACTGGGGATGGCGGACAGGATCGACGAGTCCATCCCCCTTTCTGACGTCCCGGTCTCGGCGTACTCGACGAGATCATGGGGCAACATCGGCCTGCTGAATCGTTCGATCGAGTCATCTCCCCCGAAAACCAGGAGCGTGCTGCCGATTTTTATTTGGTCGCCGTGTTTGAGCGGGGTTGGCTCTCGAATGTGCTGTCCGTTGACGTAGGTGCCGTTGGAACTGTTCAGGTCGGTGATGACCCAATGGTCGCCATCGGGTTTCAGGACGGCGTGCTCCCGGGAGGCTGCGTTATCGGTCAAGGGAATGTGATCAGACTGCCGCCCCATAATCACAGGGACGTTGGGTGTCTGAAATGTGCGGCCTTTATCCGGCCCTCTAAGCACGTAAAGTGTAGGCACAGCAATACCCCCCTACGTCCAAATAATCACCGCTTCACCGAATGCGCCCCTTAAAATACAACCCCCACCAGGAGTCTGCAATCGGCGAAGGGCCTGACTCCGCGAACTGACTCTCATAGTGTACGAAAGCTCCCGCGGAAGTCAACGACTAAGTAGGGCGGGTTCCACCCGCCCACCCGCCTTCTCGGCATGGCGTGGCGGGTGAAACCCGCCCTACACAGGGACCGCGGCGGTGATAGAGTTGTCGCGTCGGTTGACAGGTCTCTTGGGCCACCCGTATAAATCCTTTAGTAAAAGGCTTTGTGGCGATAGCACCCGTTGGTGATCTGACGATAACCATTAACGGGTAAGTCTGTGTAGACTGAACTGACGGGATGCCCACCAACGGCTTGGAGAATCTATTGTGAGAAGCACGAAAATCATTAAGCGACGCTTCGCTCAGACCGCCTGCGGGCTGGGAGTGGGAGCGGCGGCAGTTATCGGACTTATGGTCGCGTGCACCGTGCCGGGGCTCCTCGGCGGTGCTCAGGACGGCGAACAGGAAGAGCCAACACCTCTGGATTGCAGCATCATCAACATTGTGGGCAATATCCAGATTTCGCGGGTCTCCGAACTGCCGTTGTTGGTGATGTATAACATTACCGCCACCGCCACTAACGTCCGCGGTTTTTATGTCGAGGTGACCGGCACCGATGCGGACGCCGAGGAGATCGGGGAGGACGTGATTCTGCCCGAAGAACTGAACGCCGGTGCGGGGCAAACCTTCAACCTGGACCTTGCCCAACTCGCCGGGGGGTTCTACCGTGTGGGCATCCGCGGCACCGTCGGCGGCAAGGAAGTGCGCTGCGTCAGCACGGGCACCCTGGTAACCACTGCGACGGCACTACCGGAGATCATTGCACCCGACGAAAACATCGAGATCGAGGTCGGGGACGATATCGTGATCGAACTCGACATGCACGACCCAGCAGGCAACTTGCACTGGAGGCTGTTCTACATCGGGATCGACGAGTCGATCGACGTGCCCGAGGATGAGTTGGGCACCAAGATATGGTCCGGGCGCGGGGACACCAATCCTATCCTCTGGAGCACCGACACGGTGATACCGGGGGATTATCGCCTGGGCCTGTCCACCACCGACTCGGGAATGACGGTGGTGGAGACGTTCGCTGCCAGTGGCGGCGATTCGTCGGACATCGACGAAATCCGCTCGGTCATCTACTCGCCGATCATTAGCGTAGTGGAGCCGGCTCCGGAGTCCACCCCCACTTCCCCGTTGATCGAAGTCACCAAACCGAGTTCCACGCTTCTGGCGGAGCTTGGCGAGGACAACGTCGTCCTGATCGAGTTCGAAGGCACCATCCTCGAGCCCGATGCGGTTGACCCGCATATCGAGGTGTTCCTGACACCGGACAAGCAGAGCGACGCAAACAAAGTTGTGATCGAAGCAAACCTGCCGCCCGACACCCGTTCGGTGGAGACAAACACCAAGACGCTGCCCAAGGACACCTACTATGTGGGCGCGACCATCGACGACGGGGTCAACTCCCCGGTGACCGCCTACGCCAAAGGCCGGATCGAGGTGGCGGAGAACATCCCCGCACTCACGGTCCTGGACCCGGACCTGACCCTTCCGGTCAAGCCCGGGGCTGAGGTGGAGGTCCGCTGGGCGACAAGCAATGTGTCCGCGGACGAGGCCAAGGTGGACGTTTTCCGCCGGGCGGTGGGGCCTGACCTCACCCCGATGGACCCGGAGATTCAGATAATGGCTGCCGCCGACGCCGATGTGACCACCGCGACGTTCACCGCAGCCGAGTCAGGCCGATTCCAGGTCAGTGTGCGGCTGACCTTCAACGATCCGACCATCGAGCCCATTGTCAAGTCGGCTCCGAGCCTGGTGACGGTGACCACCTTGCCGCTGATCATGTGGGTCGGCGACCTGGCGGAGTTTGACGAAGAGGTGCAGTCCGAGCCGGACGGCGTGGTCTTCGAGGGGCACAACTTCGAGGACAACCTGGGCTCGCTCTTTACCGGCGGTGAGGATTTCGACGGCGACGGCATCGACGACTTCGTGTTGGTGGCTCCGTATGGCAAACCGGAGTTTGTGAGCCCCATCGGGATCGGGGACGGCGAAGCCTATCTGATCCGCGGCAACCGCAATCGCTACAGCGGGACCTATAACGTCAACGAGGTCAGCTCGCCGACACTTCCGGGAACGGTGTTGACGGGTATTCCGCCAACCATAAACGTGTTCGCCATGCCGGCGCAGACCACTTGGGGCATGACGGCGGTGTTCATCTCCACCGACGCCGACGGTGACGGGGTGGGCGAACTGATGTTTGGCCTGCCACAGGTCTCCTTGATTCGGGAGATTGGGATGGCAGAACGCCCCAGTTCGCTCACGCAAGCGGATATGTGGGAAAACGGCGTCGTGGTGACGGTCAGTAGTCAGAACTCGATTATCCGGGGCTATGGCGACACCGCCGGCTCGCGGATCAAGCTCCAATTCGTCGGCATGCAGTTCCAGGAACGGGCCATCGCACCGGAGCCAGGTCTGGACGGTGAGTCGCCGGGAGCATGTAATCTGGAATGGGGCTGGCTGAGGGACTTGTTCACTTACTACGAGGGAGAATGCCCCGAGGAGGAGGACGATATTTGCAATCCACTGGGCTGGGATCAATTCGGTGGATGTCTGGCTAACGTAAGTTCGCTGATTACTTCTGCCGACGGTGCACCGGACACGTTGGTGGCGCCCACATGGGGATTTGCCGGGTATCTTGCAGTTGACTTCATTAACTGGTATGGGAGACAGTGAGCGCACATTGGTAGCTTTCCGTGTGAAAGCTTGATTTTCCCTTGCCCGACTTGCAACGACAATCATCCGATGAATGATTCGCCGTGCACTTGTCAGCAGTTCGTTTGTGACGCTCTCACGAACACATGGTCGGTCGTCACGGACCCGTTGTGTTGGCCTATTACCGACGACACGTGGGGAGGGACTCCGGATACCTTGAACGTCCCCTTCCTGACTTGCGACGAGGTGTTTGGGATGGATTGCAACGAGCAACATGAGTTGTATAGGGATTACATGAACGCCCAATTCCTCAAACGCCCGTTGGTCGACGTCACTCCGGATGCGAACGGATTGAACGCGCCCGATCCGTACATCTGGAGTGGGTTCTATCGTGATCGGGTGTCCGGCGAGGAAACTGACGACGACGTGAATTGGAACCATCCTTACGAACCGCTCGGGAGCATCATCATCGGTCGCCCGAAAGAGGCGACTACCTCAGAAGAGGGGCAGGATGAGCTTGGCGGTTTTGGCATGTCCATTGCTCAAAGCGGTGGCGAGTTGATCATCAGCGCGCCGTACCGCGATGCAATACCAGGCGGCAATTTATTGGCGGATTTCAATCCCGTTGCGCTTAGCAGGGAGGTTGAAAACTCGGGCGTGGCTTATCTATTCACCAACACCGATCTATGGTCGATCGAGTTGGAGGATAAATGCCCACTCTATCAGGAGTCGCCGAAGGATGAATGTCCCAGCTATTACTCACCCGCGCCCATCCCACCCAAGCCTCACATGTACGCCGCGGGCGGCGGCGGCCACGGCAGACGACCGATGGGTTCTTCAATATATCGGCGTGACATTACCTTCGAGCGTTTGGGAGTGGCCGACGAAGACGGCGGCCTGCACATCGCCGGTCGGCCAGGTGATCGAATCCAGAACATCATCGGGATTCCGGACTTCAACGACGACACCAGATCCGACTTCGTGGTCAGTGCTCCCATGGCCAACGATCCCGACTCCGATGGCGAAGGGGATGGGGCGGTTTATGTCGTGTTCCGCCGGTCCAACAGCCTGGAAGGCGACTATGTGCTGGACAAGCTGGCTTTGGACCCGACATTCCCCAATCGGCTCTCGGGTATTGAGATTATCGGGAACGCGGACGAACAGGGGCAGTTGGGCGCCGGCTTGGCTGGCGGAAATGAGCGGACCGAGACGCTGTTCGACTTCAACGACGACGAGATCGAAGACATCGCCATCGGAAGCCCCACCGGAAATGGGAAGACCGGGGAAGTGTTGATCGTCTTCGGTACCAATCAACTGCTCAGCCCCGCCGGGGGCATTGCCGTGGACACTCTGTTGGACGATTTGCAGGGGGCTTTGATCACCGGTGTGGACACCAACGGCCTGTTCGGTTTCAACATTGCCAATGCCGGGGACATTGATGGGGACGGGCTGGACGATCTGTTGATTGCCGCCCCGAACGCCACGCCACGGTTCGATTCCACCCCGACCGACAGCGTGGACAAGCTGGACACCATGGGTCTGGACCGCAATTTCGACGGTCTCGCGGATGACGTAACCGGTCCTACCGGCATCCCGGACTTGGTGGTGGACGAATGGGACCGCCTGGAAGGGGCGGGATTGGTCTATGTGATCTTCGGTTCCGCCGATACGACCACATGGTTATCAGCCGCAACCGGCCGGATGGAAATATCGATCGACAAGCTGGGCACTGCGGAGTTGCCCGGGTTCATCATCGTGGGCCGGCGTGGGAGCGACCAGCTTGGTGGCGGTGACGCCCACTCCGACAACATAGTCAAGCACGATCCCAGCCGATCACGTGGTTTGGCCGGCGTCGGGGACGTGGATGGTGATAATAAGGCTGACTTCATGATCGGGTCGATTATGGCTGACCCGCGGATCGATCCGATGTCCGGTGTGGGAACCATCAACGGCGGCGAAGCCTATCTGATCTACGGTTTCGAGCGGGACGAATAGCGTAGGGCGGGTTCCACCCGTCGCCCTGTTGGTCTGGGTGGCCCATGGCTTTAGCCGTGGGGGACGCGAATCCAAGATTGTAGGGTGGGTGGAGCTTCGCGGAGCGAGGTTCCACCCACCCCACGTCTCGAATAAACCATTCGTGTCCCCCACCGCTAAAGCGATGGGCCACCCACCAATCAGTACCGCCTTTGATCAATACTGATCGAATCGTAAAACAACGGGACCGCAACCCAGCCCCCGCACTGGATTGCGGCCTCGTTTTTTGTGTTCTTGTTTTCCGATCCGGGCCTTACCGCCGGCGTCTCGCCACAATCAAGCAGCCAAAAGCCAGCAACGAGAGTATTGTCGGCTCGGGAACCAGAACCCCGCCGCCGCCTGCATTGATGGGCGAGGCAATGGTGAACTCTCTCGTGGAAACTTTATAGTCCGCCAAACTCCCCACGGAAACCTCCGCAAAGCCCTGGGTGGGGTCCCCCTCCGTCACCGAAATGCCGAAAGAGCCCTTTCCAGCTTGCAGAGCAGTGAAAGTCGCACTGCCCAGGATGACCTCCTCGCCGCTGACCGGCATAGGGAACGCCAACGCGCTGAAGAAGCCTTCGTTGACATTAGTGGCGGCGGTGAAATCCCCTCCGATCGTCGTGCTGTCGAGTTTGAACAGTTCCTCGTCGAAGGTCAACTCGAACCCGAACCCCAACAGCGGGTCGGAAATGTCAGCCATGATGGTCAGGCTGAACGTGTCGGACAGGCTTACTCCCCCAGCCTCGGATTCGAGGGCCACCTCGACGGTGCCCCCTGCGGCTGAGCCGGCTGCCAAACTCAACAGCAAGACCCCCAAGCACCCTGCACGCGCATAGCGTACTCCTCCAAACACACACTTTTTCATTCTCTCTCTCCTCTCGAATTCTCAAGGTTCGCAATCGCGTCCCGTTATATAGCGCGGAGCCAACGAGGCTCCCGCTATCTATCATGGCACCCCCAACGATCAGCCTCCAAAGGCTTGGTCGTACCACGTCTGATAGTCGATCTGTGAGATTAGCCCGTCGCCGTCGTAGTCCAGATCGGAATTGAACCCTTCTTCACCCTCGGTGGTATTGAGGGCTGCGACAAAGATGTCCCGATCGCCATCGTCGATAACCCCGTCGGCGTTCAGGTCGCCTGCCATCTCTTCTTGTTCTTGAGTTTCCCGGGGTTCGTCTCCGGCATCGTTTTGTGCCGGCGGGTCGGATTGTGGCGTGTCTCTTTCAGTCCGGGTTTCGGTGGGGTTGTCACCGGGCGGCGGTTCGGCGGGTTGATCGCCATCGCGCACGGGATTGGCGCTGGTCTGGACCTCATCGCCACCGTTCACGGCAGGCGCAGGCACCACACTCTGACACCCCCAAGCCGCCACCAAAACCAAACAAAGGACCACAGCCACACTGTAAGCGCGCAGCCACCAACGTGAATCTCTCTCACCCATTTTCTCTCTCCTACTCCCTATTCCCCTGGGGGGCAGCACATAGCAACCCCCACACGAAATACCAGTTTATCGGCTTGCCGAAAGCGTGTCAAGCAGCCTCTCACATCTTTATCCAGGGCAATCGCATCGAATGGAGAATGGAGAATGGAGAAAATGGAAAATTGAAAATGAAAAATGGAAAATGTGGGGCAGCGGCGACAATCCGCAACGTTTAGCGGCGACCCGAAGGGGAGCGTGTAGAAGCAGAACGTGAAAAATGGAGCGTGAAAAACTGAGAAAACGGCGCAATCGTAGGGCGGGTTTTACACGCCGTTGTCGCACCCATGCAGTCCATATTATCAGTCTAACCGGGATTTCCCATGAACGCAGAGTGCCGTCGGTGCAGAAAAAAACAATTGCACCTCTTGCACGCTTGCATGAGTCTTGAAAACGTGTCAAAATACCGTAGGCCTGTGAGGGTATTAACCGGTCTGGATTGAACGGTTCCAAGCAGCCAGGGGAACATCAACATGTTTTGGTCACTGAGTGGCACAAGTCAGGCATGGTGGTGGGCCTGTTGTCGCGCAATTCACGCTGTTGCAGAGTTCGCGGCATCTTCCCTTCGATGTGAGCTAAGGCTATTATCGCTACCAAAACGAGGATTTGTTTTGTATGAGTGACGCACAAAAGAAGATCACGGCGACGGTGCTGGTTGTTGTGGCACTGGTGGTTTTGGTGGGCATGGTTTGGAGGAATTTCGGGTCCGAAGAGGTGCGGGCGGACGTGAGGTATCTTATGGACGCCAACACCGGCAAGGTGTATCCGATTCCAACCGAAGACCTCAAGTTGCCATGGCCTATGGCCAATCCGAGCACCGGCGAGAAGACCCTATATCCGACGGAGGTTTGCTACTGGGGTGAGGAGTGCAAAAAACACGGTGGCACGCGGGTGATCATGAACAAGTATTTGGGCAAGGAGGGGCCGACTAAATGCCCGATATGCGGTCATGTGGTGCGGTTGCACAATCCGCGTCCACCTGACTATAATCCATAGGGGGGAGATGGGCTTGCAGGTGCAAGTGTGGTTGTGAGCGGTGTCCAGGAACCGATGGGTGCTTTTCTGGGAGTGTTGACATGAGTTCCAGAAATTTGGCGGAAGAAAGATGGGTGCGTGGTGGTGTTGCGGCCGGTAGTGGCCGGGCGGGGTTTACGCTCGTCGAGTTGCTCGTGGTGGTCTCGATCATTGCGCTCTTGATCTCCATTTTGCTCCCCTCGCTCAAGAAGGCACGTGAGCAGGCCAAGCTGGTCAAATGCATGGCCACTATGGGCGGCTTGTCCAAAGCGAACCAGGTGTACGGTGCCGAGTGGAACGGGTGGTTCCTGGGCTCCCCGGTGACCACTGGGCAGCAGTTCTATCCCAAATACGCTAGCGCGCCCCCTAACGAAATGAACATGCCGTTGGACGTGGTGCAAATATGGGATTGGGCTGGTCCCATCGCCGCCCAGGATATGGATCTGCACTGGCACCGGGAGGAACGATGGCGCAAGACGCTCCTGACCGGCAAGTTCGACTGCCCTAGCAATCACTATGTTGCGGTGCCTTACGACGACTCTAAGAATATGCGCTCCGGGCAAACCGTATCGATTCCCACAGCTACCAGTCGCCAGACCGCGAGCATCTACTCCACCGTCTTCCAACCCCAGCACATGGTCAGCTATAATTCCATGCGAGCATTTATGACCATTGCCGCTGAGGGGCCCGACCTACGGTACTATCACCCACAGATAAGCGACGGCATGTACGTAGTTGGGGGTGATGACAAATATCGGGAAAATCCTTACGTGCCGCGGATCGAGCGTATGCTCAGCCCCTCGGAAAAGGTGTTCCTGGCCGATGGTGCAAGATTCACGACCGATAATGGCATCATTGACTACGCGTACAACTGGAAAGCCAGGTGCGGCGGGGCCTTCTCGACTGAAGCGCCGACCACTCCTGACCAGTTCATCCGCTCCTACAATCGTTCTGCGAAGAAGCCTCAGTTTGCCAAGTATGCCTATCGCCACCCCATGGGCAGCAGTCTGGGCTTGGCGGTCACTTACTTCGACGGGCACGCTGCCTCAATGACCGAAATAAAGTCGCGCTGGCCTGATCCCTGGTGGCCCAAGGATACTTACGTCCATTTTAGTAATATGAACCCGGATACGCAGTTGCTGACTGCTCCGTACCTAGATGAGAACTATAATTACCGTGTTCGGCGATAGACGGATTGGGGGATCAGCTTTAGTAGGTCGGGTCCGCAGACCCGACATCCCCCGGCATGATGAATAACCCGCGCTAGGCCCGGCATTTATGCCGGGTTGAAAGGGCGAAGCAATAACCCCTTCCCCTTCCCCCGCCGCCGGAGGCGGCGGGGGAAGGGGAAGAAAGCAGAATAATGAGGGACGCGAATGGTTTGCCAATTCGCGCCCCCCACCGCTAAAGC
>JAGLWJ010000092.1 GCA_023133475.1 Phycisphaerae bacterium
GGCGCCGCACGCTTTCGCACAGCGTATACATGGCCAAGCTCCATCTTACGCCACAGCCTATGTCTCCGTCTGTAAAACGGGGGCGCCTTATGGCAGCCTATCGTCGAAGACGCTTGGCCATGCCACCCGTCGCGGTGGGCGTGCCGGCGACGCATATGCGTGGTGGTCAGCCATTGCATATAGCGTGACGTCTGGCCGTCGCATGTCGGCCAGAGCACGAGGTGCCAGTGGTTGGGCATGAGGCAATAGCTGATGACGCGCATAGGTGTTTTGGCGTATGCCTCGTCGAGAACCTTTTCGAAGGCAACGTAATCTTCATGCTTTTCAAACAGCGGCAACCGGCCAACACGCCGGTTGAGTACGTGATACGCGATCCCGCCACGGTCGATTCGCAGACACCTAGCCATGTCAACACGCTACCACGATCCCAATAACGCGTCAATAAGTAAGCCCGACCCCCTTTCTGACCGACCCCCTTTCTGACCCCTTTCTGACTGCCCTGACCCTTTCTGACCGCAACGATTGCGGCACGTAGCGCCTTTGCGGTTCACCGACCTTCGGACTGGGACAACGCAGCCAGCATCCCCGGACGACCTGGTGCCCGGTTTAATGATTCGGGCCGGTTATTGCCGCGTGGAACGCCGCGTAGTCGTCCAGGTCGATCTTACCATCCATGCCGGTCATGTTGGCGGGCTCGCAGGCCGACCCCGAGACAATCTCCAGGTCAAAGCACATTTGGAACTCCGCGAAGTCGGCCAAGTCCACATCACTGCCCGGTTCAAAGTCGCCGTCACCGTAACCAACGCAGACGTCCACACTGTCGTCACACCATTCGTTCCCCCCACACGGGTAGCCCGCATGCCGTGAGCAGGTGCCGCCGGAACACGCGTCCGCACCATTGCAGAACAGGCCGTCGTTGCAACTTGTCCCGCTAGGCTCGTGGTTGTCCAGACAGGTCCCTGCCTCGTCGCAGGTGTCCGGGTTGTCGCAATCTGTATCGCCTGGATCACCACAGGCCGTGCCTGCCGCGTTATAGCAGTCGTCTGTGTCCTCGTTGCAGATATGGTTGCACTCCGGGCCACCCTCACATGGGTCGCCGAAGCCGGCACACGTACCGGCACCGTCGCATTCATCCGTTGCCGTGCAGAAGAATCCGTCATCGCAACCTGTCCCGTTTGGCTCATGATTGGGCTGGCATGTTCCTGCCCCATCACAGGTGTCCGGGTTGTCGCAATCTGTGTCGCTTGGGTCGCCACAGGCCGAGCCCAGTGGGTCATAACAGTTGTCCGATCCTTCGTTGCAGCAGTCGTTGCACTCCTCGCCGCCCACACAGGGATCACCCGTGTGATTGCTGCAACTCCCCGAGCCGTTGCAGGTATCGGTTCCGTTGCAGTAGAGCCCATCGTCGCAGGGCGACCCGCTCGGCTCGTTCCCCGTGCAGTTGTCCTGCGCCTCGTTGCAGCAGTCGGTACAATCGCTGTCCGGAAAATCGCAATCGCAGGGATCACCCGCGTGCTGCACGCAACTCCCGCTTGCACAGGTGTCCGCACCGTTGCAGAATAGTCCATCGTCGCAGGCCGTGCCGTCCAATTTGTTGGACCACTCCGTCATACTGACAGCAGCGTTGCACTCCTGGCACTCGTTGCCAGGGTTTTCATCGCCATTCCAGTAGCACTGGAGGCCGATCTTGCAGTATTGGCGCCGAGCCGTCACCGACCACGTCCCATTAGCACCGCTGGGGCCCTGGGTACCATCTCCGCCGTTGCCGGCACAGGTGTCCTTCACATGAGTCCCATCGCCCCCGCGGCCTCCGTGTCCGCCGCCAGTGCCTCCCGAACAGCCGGTGCTGCTATCACCGGAAACACCTCCGCCGTAATCAAGGCAACCTCCTCGTGCACCACCCTGGCCACCGCTTTCACCGCTTCCGTCGTTGGCGCGAATAATGCCATGGTTCAGTAGCTCTCCATAGTAGATCTCCACAGTGCCGCCGTTCCCACCGGCGCCACCGCCTCCGCCACCGCCTCCACCACCGGCATAATCCTTTCTGGGGATGACTTGCCACAGGTAGTATTCCGCCCCGCAGTTTGAATAACCGTTGGGTGCATCGTCTCCATCCTCGCCGTCTTCACCGTCGGCGTGGATTACACCTTGGTTATCGAACCGGTAAGCGTACATCCTCACATATCCGCCGCCTTTACCGCCCTTACCGCCAGCTCCACCGTCGCCGCCATCAGCGTCCGGTAGCTTGTCGCCGCCATACCAGGCTCCGCCGCCGCCACCGCCGCCGCCACCGCCGCGGCCGCCACGACCGTTCTCACCCGCCTGCGACGGAGACGGATAATGACCAGAACCACCCTGTTGGCCGTTTGAGCAATCATCGCCACCGAATGGACAGCCGGGTGGGTCATGGTGTTGATAGGGATCGGCTCCCAGGCCGGCTGCGCCGCCGTCACCGCCCTCGCCGCCTGAGCACGTGTCCGTTATGATGCCACGGTTCAGAAGTCTGCCACAAACCCTTAAGATATGGCCACAAGTATCAAGCGTTACTCCAGGCTGAATCGTCAGGTCCTCGTAGTTCTTGTCCTGCGTTAGCTGTGTGTTCGAGCTGATGACGATGGTTCCATCGGAACCATCTCCATAATCGGGGAAATCGGGCGAGGGACAGCAAACCTCTGGATTGCCCAAGAGACTCGGTGTCAGACACCATGTTAGTCCCAAGCCCCACGCCATGCACAAGATCCTTCTGCTCTGTGTAAACCTCATTGTTCCATTCTCCTTTTCCTTATGACCTGCTGACCAACAGGGTCACTCGTCTCCTTGCCCTCCCTTGTTTCCAGGCCAAGGGTGACCACGTATTTGCCCGTCGCAGCGCGGGATTGCCCTCGGCAGCCCGCACGATACCCGTGTAGTGGCGAAGTCCACAGTGATCTGATTACTGAGCATCTTCGCTGGGCCTCACCGGTGGCGTAGCCGATTATGGTTGCGGGCCAGTGAAAGTCGCGGAGAACTCCGTGTAGTCGTCGAGGTCAACATCCTCGTCCGGCTCGAAATCGAAAAGGCAACACGCCGCGTCAAGGGTCCCGGTCTGCCCAAAGCATATCTGAAAGCCGGCGAAGTCCCTGAGGTCTACGGAGCCGTCCCCGTTGGAATCCCCCCGCTCACACTCGTCGGGGACGCTGTTGTTGTTGCAGTCGCTGCTAGTTCCTTCACTGACCACTTGGATCCTGTCAACTTGCCAGCCAAGTTGGCCGTTGAAAATCTCATCCTGGGAATCAAAGTGCCAAGCCAGCACAACCGTTTGTCCAGCATATGAAGTCAGGTCCACGGTACGCGTTTCCCAGGTCAGTTGGGTGCCCTCCACGCTGACGTTGTCCACTTCAATACCGTTCACACTCACCCAAGCCGCGTCCCTGTAAGGAGGACCCTCGCCGTTGTAGGCGCTGCAGTAGCTCAACGTCACCGAATTCACCCCTGCGGAGGGTAGATTGATGGCCGGGGCCGTCAAGATGCCGGCATTGGTGCCCACGTCAAAGTTGCACGGCCCATCCTGTCCATAGTAAGCCCAGTGAGTGGGATCACAGTCGTTGGAGCGCGGGCACTGATCAGTTATGTGCCACAAACCGATGGCCGACCAGCCTGCCGGGAGGCCACCTTCGAAACCTTCGTCGAGGTGTACTTCGTCACCCAGCAACTCGCAGTCGTCGGGAATGCCATTCGTGTTGCAGTCGGGATCGCATTCATCCGGAATCCCGTTAGTGTTGCAGTCCGCGCTGGTGCCAGCTGAGATATCGCAGTCGTCGGGGAAGCCGTTCTGATTACAATCATACTCGCACTCGTCAGGGACGGTGTTCGAGTTGCAATCGGCGCTGGTGCCGCTAACGATGTCGCACTCGTCCGGGATCAAGTTGGGCTGACAATCCTCACTGTTGCCCCGAGCGATGTCGCACTCGTCCGGTGTGCCGTTGCTGTTGCAGTCTTGACTCGTGCCCTGAGAGATGTCCTCGGCATCAGGAACGCCATTGAGATTGCAGTCTGGGAGACAACTATCGGTGTCCTCGTCACACACCTCGCCCAGCATACACGGAGGCCGGAGCTGCGCACACCCGTTGGAATCCGCGGTGGGATTGGCCGGTTCGCAGATCTCCTCGCCACAGAAAAGCCCGGCACCTGGACACAGGTCGTCGTTTGGCACGCTCGCGCACGTATCGCCGAACTCGTCACAGAAGTCCTCCGTGCAGGGGATACCGTCGTCGCAGACAGGGGGCTCTCCCGGTTGACATTCGCCAAAGAGGCACACCTCGTTACCGTTGCAGAACAGGCTATCATCGCACGGCGTATTGTCCGGGCTGTTGTTGGGCTGACAAACCCCGGTGCTATCACACGTGTCTGGATTAGTACATAGGGTAATGTCGTGGTTGCCGCAGAGCACGCCAGCCAAGCGGGGAGACCAAGCCAACGTACTCAGAGCCGGGTTACAATCCTGGCAGTCGTTCGCAGGGTTAATCGCGCCCCCCAAGTAGCACACGCTACCGATGAGGCAGTAGCCCAACTCCAGATCATGGCGACACTCGTTTGCACCTTCGTAGCACCAGTCTCCGGTGCAATCCAGCCCATCGCTGCAATCAGGAGGCGTCCCAGCCTCGCACTCCTTATTGACGCAATGTTCAGCGCCGTTGCAATACAAGCCGTCGTCGCAGTCAGGGTCGGAAAGGCAATCGAACAGCTGCTCAATAACTGTGGTGCCTAGCGAACCTCCCGAACCCGGCCCACCGACTGCACCTTCTGTGCCGCTAGCGGCAGAGCCCCCAGAATAACAACCATGCCCGCCGGGGCCACCGCCAGGAGTCCCTCCGGGGCAACCGTCGCTGTAGCCTCCAGTGAGCGCGTGGCGTTCACAAGCTCCCCCCTCCGAACCTCCAGCACCACCTTGGCCGCCCTGTCCGCCATCAGCATGAATACTACCCTCGTGCAACAACTCGGAATAGCGAACCTCAACGGTGCCGCCGTCACCACCATCTCCGCCGGCGCCGCCGCCGCCACCGCCGCCAGCGAGGTCCCTCAGCAAGAGAAGATATCGCCACTCAAAGTACTCGGCGCCACACTCCTCATAGCCGGGGGGGTAATTACCACCTTCCTGACCTCGTGGCGCATCTTCTCCATCTTCGCCATCCAGGCCACCTGCATGGATCACGTTCCGATTGTCAAGACGATAGGCCAATACCTTGACGTACCCGCCGCCCTTGCCTCCTGCGCCACCAGCACCGCCGTTGCCACCATCAGCATCCGCCTGCTGCAGGCCGTGCCAGCCGCCGCCGCCACCACCGCCCCCTCCTCCGCCGTGACCTCCGTGACCGGCTTCAGGAACCACGCCAGGATCACTTGGGTCACCTTGGTCTCCGCCCGTACAGCCTATCTCGCGGGGTAGGCATTCAGCAGGCACGTCAGGCGGCTCATGTTGATAATAGTTCGAGCCCTTTCCGTCAGTACCGCCGTCGCCGCCGTCGCCCCCCGACCAATTATCGGTGATCTCGCCGTGGTTCGTCAGGGTCTCACAGACCTTTACCGTGTAACCATGTGTGTCCAATGTCACATTCGACGATACCGTAAGATTGCGGTAGTTCATGTCCCGCGCTAACTCGGTATCGGAAGTGATGGTTACGTCTTCGTCAGAGCAGTCCCCAAAACCGTCTACTTCCCAGGTCAGGCCTACGTCGCAGGGGCTCTCGTCCTCATCGTTGGTCTCGATGCGCAGCGTGGCGTGTTTGGGGCCCGTCGTCTCCGCATAGCAGCGTACGCCCACCGTGCAGCTCTGATCGTGAACAAGCGGGAAGCAGTCGTGGCCGCCGCCCTGGGTAAACTCGCACTGTGACGCGTCTGGGCCAAACAGCGAAACGCCGTAGCTCTCCGCTTCCAGATTCCCTCCACCTTTGTTTTTGATCTGCCACGTCTGCACAGCAGTCCAATTGTCCACGAAGACGCGACCGAAATCATGACCGGTCAACTCCTCGCAGTTGATGTCGGGATCAGACTCCACCTCGCAGACTCCGTTTACGCATTTCCCCTCTCCACCTGCACATGGTGTGTCATTGGGCTTCCATGGATGTGCGCACGAGCCCTGGCCGTCGCACTTGTCATATGTGCACTCGTTACCATCATCAGTGCACGATGTAGTATCTGAATCATAACAGTTGTCCGGACCTTCATTGCAGTGGTCGTTGCACTCACCACCGCCAGAGCACGGATCGTCGAGGCCTCCTACACAATAACCGCCCGAACACCTATCGGGTTTTGTGCAGAAGAGCCCGTCATCGCATGACAGGTTGTTGTTCGCGTGCTGGCAGACATAGTTGGGGCAGGAATCAGTTGTGCAGATATTTTCGTCATCGCAGTCCTCGCTCGTACAGCAGGTCCCAGGCGCATTGCAGTCTTGTGGACAGTTACAGGGGTTCTCACCATCGTCACAGACACCATTTGGACATCGCGGCTGACGAGTATAGTCATCGCAGGCATATATCTCAGCCCCGTCGAGGATCTCATCGCTGCCCGCAAAGGTTGAAGTGAACGAGATAACAATGTGGCCTAGCACCTCCAGTGCGCCTACGTCGCCTGAGAGCGTTCCCTCCTCGATTAGCCCGGTCAGTTGGATGCGGCCACCCTGGATGTAAGTGCCACGGCGGCCACTCTGGCAATACGGAATGTCGACGATGCTTATCGCCCAAATACCTTCAGCATCGGCATCCAGCGCCTCTAATATGACATAGCATATGTCGGAGTAGTCCGTACACGCTTCGTAGCCAATGCTGAACGGTCCATAGCCGATGCCCAAATCCCAACAGGACGGTCCGCCGCCTGTCCGCCCGTCCTCGAAGTCAAGGTTCATGCTCGTGGTTGGCAGCGGTGATCCGTGAAAGTGAGCATGCGTCAACCCAAGAAGTGTATCGAAGAAACCACCGGGCGGACATATGTGGTCCTCCCATCCGCCTTCACGATACCCTGGTACTTGATAGGCTGTGATGCCGTTGAACCAGCACCCCGCGGGGATTCCATCATCGCACCAGGCGTTCATATGCATATCCACCTCAAATGAACCTATGCCGCCCGGATACTCGATCACTTGCGGAGAGACAAGGACACTTAGCGAACCCGCCCAGTAAATTCTGGCGACGACGATCCCGAGGATGTCCCTGAACTCTAGCGGTCCAGCTTCCCAGGAAACGTAGCCCGAGCAGCTTCGTGATGAAGGGACCGTTACGCTCACGGGGGTGGAGATTTCGACGGCAATCAGGGCGGCCCATGTATCAAAAGTCACACGCCCACTGTCTACAATGGAGAGTGTCTTGAGGGAGATTGACTGATCGCCAAGCGTTAGGGTTATAGTGCTGGGTAATGCAACGTTGCCGACATATGGGCGTAGCCGGTCTGCGTACCAAGATGCAAGAGACGAAACTTCGGAGCTATCCGGCACCACGCGTGCGTCCTGGGCTACCCAGTTCGCCGCTAGAATCCCACGCTCCTCAATTTGGGCATCCAACAGGATAGACGCCGGGCCGGCATGGCACGATACCTGGGCCCCAATGCGCGCGGCCAAATCGGTCCAGAATGCCTGGACCGCCTGGCTGGCGCGGACTTGATGATCACCGGTTACCTGAATGAACTCGGTAGCTGCCCCCGCCGTGTGATCTGATTCGCCAGCACGGGCCACCACCCCAGAGCCTAGAAATCCGAGAGCAACCCCCAAAAACCATCTCATTCCCTGCGCTGTGTTTATCGACATTTGATTTTCCTCCTGTAGCGACGCCATGCACTACAACGGTCTACCGCGAAATCGTCCCTGCGCGGAGCCTTCGACAGTCCGCGAGCCGATCCCTCCAAGAGTATACGCGCCGATCCCTCCAAGAGTATACACGTAAAACGGCGGCCTGCACTCACGCTCTTTTCCGGTTTTTGTCGTGAATGGCCGACCCACGAACGTTCGCTGGGGCTTGAGGTTGGCGCGCAGGCCCGGGACGGCAAGATAGGCAAAGGAGGTATTCCGGACATGCAGGGTCCATGGAACTCTGGGGAGGGTCTTCCGGCCGATGAGACAGCGTCGGAGAGATTCGCCTCCCACGCAAATGTGTGGCGGTTAAGGGGGTCCGGCTTACTTTTTCTTGCCATGCTCGCCTCGCTTTGGACGCCAGGGCGGGCGGAGAGTGGATTCAAACTTCAGCGGCGGGTGGAACCCGCCCTACATCCGGCGGCGGGGACGCTAATGCCATCGGTGAAGCCTGCCCCCTCGAAAAAGACGCCCAACTGTGTCAGACGCACACCTTAACACCCAAGTTTGCGGAATCACTGCTGTTCGGCTGGCTTGAGACATGGCAGTCAACCGCTTATAATACAATGTGTTTAATGCGAATAGGCCCTGCTTTAACGGATGTCGGCCTTGCTCGAAGTCAGTGCAAAAACCAATCACCCGGAACCGCCGTATGAGGCTGCCTGCGCCGACCCCAAAACACGAGCCCCACGGGCTGTTTTATGGTTGATTGCGGCCTTTCTGGGGATCATCGCGACCTGTCTGGTGGTGCGGCTTGATGAACCGGTGGTGAACCGGGCCTTTGGCCAACCGGTTTCCCACGCCGGCGCACGCGGAGTCTTCGCGTTCACCGGGCAGGTGACCAAAAACACCTTCGGCGTGTTCATGGTCGATGTGGACGCCGGCACTATCTGGTGTTATGAATGGAATGAGGGGAGGGGTTGCCTGCGATTGCTGGCAGCCCGCTCGTGGAGATATGATCGGTATTTAGAGGAGTTCAACACCTGCTCCCCAAGCCCCACTGAAGTCGAACGCCTGGTGGAAAACCAGCGAGCCGTGCGACTGCAACAGACCGGGGCTGGGCAGAATGAACCATTGCCTTCGCACGCGGAGTGAAACAGCCATGGCCAAGATGTTCTACACCATCAAGGAAGTCTGCGAAAAGCTCAGCATGAGCGAGGACCAGATCAAGGATTTGGTCCGCAACGCAAAGCTGCGCGAATTCCGTGATGTCGGGAAAGTCAACTACAAGGTCGAAGATGTGGACGCATTGGCCAAGGCGGTGGCGGCGGATTCGTCGGGCGGGTCGGGCAGCGGCGAACTGGTCCTGGAACCCGCGGAAGAATCGACCATCGACCTGGCTATGAGCGCCACCAGCGACGTGATCAGCCTGGAAGCAGCCGACCTGGACGGCACCGCCGCCGGAGAGAAATCCGAGGAAGACAAGAAAGACGATACCGTGGTGACTTCGGTGGGTATCAGCGTGTTCGATGAGGAGGACGCAGATGGGCTTGACGGCATTGCAGACCCGTTGGCTCAGACGGTGGTCTCTGGAGCCGGCGGTGGCGGGTTGGGCATTGAAGGGGTTGGCAGCGGCTCGGGGCTGCTGGACCTGACGCGGGAGAGCGACGACACCTCGCTCGGGGCTGAGTTGCTCGATGAGATTTACCCCGGCGAGCCGGAAGAGGGCGCCGAGATGGGCGATGCCACCCGCGCCGGGCTCGAAGACGTCATCGCCGAAGGGCCCGAGGATCAGGATATGTTCGAGGGGTCAGGTGTTTCCGCCGCGGCATCCGCCCCAGCCAAGGGAGCCGTTGCCACCACCGTGGTGACGCGGGTCGAGTATGCCCCCGACGCCATGGGCACGGGACTGACCGGATTGCTGGTGATCACGATTGTGGTGATGGTCTTTGCCGGGGTTACGGCGGCTGCCAGCGTTCGCGGCGTATCACTTCCCATGATCGAGTTTGTTTACGATAAGCTGTGGATGTTTGGGGCGGGCGCGGTTGTAGTGGGCGTAATTGCCACGGTCATCGGATTGCTGCTGGGCAAGCGCGGTTAAGCAAAGTGGCACCGGCGTCCCCGCCGGTGGTAGAAATGTAGGGCGGGTTTCACCCGCCATTCAATGCTGGGAAATGCCCAAAAGGCGGGTGGAACCCGCCCTACATAGTGTTTTCACGGCATAGTAAGCAGAGGAGTCGCGTGATGAGGAAGGCCCAATGGCTTAGCGGGTTGGCTTTGATCGGTTTCGTTGTTTCCGGGCTTGGCGGTTGCGTTTCGCTGGACAAGTACCGGCAACTCGAGATGTCTCACCGAACCGCCCTGGCGGAGAAGGGGCAGATCGAAGCCGACTTGTACGATGCCCGTAGCGTGGCTGATAGCCTACGCACCAAGCTCACCGCGACCGAGGGCGAGTTGGGCACCAAGAACCAGTTGATCGGCAACCTGCAGGCGGAAAACGACCGTCTCGAGCAGGTTGCCATGCTGGCTCAGCAGACGCTGGAGCAGTTGGCCAGAAAGGCCATGCCCATCGACCCGGTGGTAATTACGGAACCCAAGTTGCCGCCGGCGTTGGACTCGGCTTTGAAGCAGTTCGCAGCCCAGTATCCCCAGGACGTGGAGTACAACGAGTCCACCGGGGCGATCAAGTGGAAATCTGATGTGCTGTTCGCCCTGGGCAGCGACGTGGTCAAAGAGACCGCGACAGCCTCGCTGAGCAGATTCGGCGAGATTCTGAATTCCACCGCGGCGGATGATTTCGAGGTGATCGTGGTGGGGCACACCGACGACCGACCCATTGCCCGAGAGAGCACCAGGAAGGCCCATCCCACCAACTGGCACCTTTCAGTCCACCGGGCCATCGCGGTTGCGAAGATCATCTTGAATGGTGCGTATGATGCATCTCGTGTTGGTGTGATGGGGTATGGCCAGTACCGTCCGATAGTTTCCAACGACAGCGAAGAGAACCGCGCCCGCAACCGCCGGGTGCAAATCTATCTGGTCAGACGCGGGTCGGTGTTGGCTTGCACGTCAGCCGACAACATCTTCCACATGCCCGAACTGGGTTTGGTCTTTGTCAAAGCACGCTGTTGCGACCGCGGAGAGCTTTAGGCAAAGTGCACTGGTTCAGCGTGAATTGGACAAATGCCCTCGTCGGTTAGGGGAATGCTCCGAATGGTAAAGAAAGGGTGTGAGGGCGAATCATGAGGTTCGCCCCCATGACCATTGGTCGCACACCCCACCGGCTATCCCTGGCGGGGTGCTCCCCGACAGAGCCCGCTTCCGTTTCACCAACTGATAACATGGTCTCGCAGGCGAGCGGGGTCAGTGCCCATTTGGAGCCGGTTCGGCAGGTGGCTCGCCGCTTGCTCCAATCGGCGGCAGCCTGGCTTGCCATTCCGCGGTCTCATCCGCCGCGCCCCACGCTTCGTACAACTCTATGATCCGTTTGAGGGTTGTGCGCTTGGGGCTGTCGCGTGTATCGAGGTCGCCATCCGATTGCGCGTATGCATCCAGCAGAAATGGTTCCGCCTCGTCGTATCGTTCCTGCCTGACAAGGCAGAGCCCCAGCCGGCTCTGCGTGGCGGCGATGTCGGCTTCCGTCTCGGGCGTTGTGGTCTGCCGCAGGTCGAGGAGCTTGCGATACACGGCTTCGGCTTTTGCCCAATCCTTTTGCAGGCGGAGCACCTTGCCGAGGTTGCCCAGGTAGACCGCGATGAGTGACGTTTCCTCTGGCCGGTATTCTTCAAGGTAGATCACGGCTTCACGGTAGAAGCGCTCGGCATCAACCAGCTTGCCCTGTGCGTACGTAATATGCCCAAGCTGTTGCGTCGATACGAAAACACCCCAATGCTCATCGCCGTGCACGCGGCGTTGCAACGCCAAACACTCTCGATAAACGGACTCGGCTTCCGCCTGCTTGCCCTCCATCGAGTTCAGCGCGTATCCGAGGTTGTTCATCACGGTCAACGTGAACGGATGATCCTCTCCGGGGTCTTCTCGGCACTCCTTGAGGCGCTGCCTCAACAGGGGTTCCGCCTCGGCGTACCTCTCTGCACCCATCAGCGCCTGGGCTAGATTGCCCTTGGCGTTCTTCGTTTGCTGGTGTTCTTCACCCAGAAAGCTGCTGCAGGCATTGAATACCTCACGAGCGAGTTCGATTCCACGATCCCAATCGTCGGCCCAAACCGCGGTGGCGGCGTGAGCATTGGCGGATCCGGCCCACCTCACAAGATAGTCGTCGAGTTGCTTGCGCAGTTCCGTCAGGTTCTGCTCATGGATAGTTGAGACCTCGTCGAACTCCTCCAGTTGCAGCAGGATCGCCACGAGGCGGTCACGTGCCCTGGCGGTCAGGGAGTGTTGTTCGCCCAGGGTATTCTCATACACGCCCAGCGCCTCGCGCAACACGTTGACTGCTTCCCGGGCATCACCACTGCGGCGCAGAGCATCGGCCCTAATTGTCAGGCACCTTGCGACTCTGGGGTGCTGGTCGCCGTACAGCTCTCGCCAGATTTTCTCGGCCCGTTCATATAACGGTGCAGCCGCTGAATCGCCCTGTTGCTGACGGCGTGTCTCCGCGAGGCAGAAGAGACACTCGGCGATTCGGTCGGAATTCTCGGCTGACTTCCGCTTGGTGGCGTCGATAGCCTGTTGGAATAGCCGCTCGGCGCCTGCGTAGTCAGTCTGCGCGAGACGCAGGAGCCCAAGATCGATCATGCCTCGTACAACCTCGGGGTGATTGTCGCCGAGATGCTCTCTCAAGATACCCAGCCCGTCCATCAGGAACGACTCGGCTCGCTTGTCGTGACCTATCGTGTACAGCGCTCGTCCCAAGGTGACTTTCAGCGCCGCAGCCATTTCGGGGCGGCTGTGTGGGTTGTCCTCAAGATGGCTGATGGCAGTGTTGATCATCTCCTTCAGCAGCGTTGTATCGCGGGATTGTGCAATATCCCGGTCGATTGGCGCCAGCATTTCTCTAAGCAGGGCACCTTGACTCTCGAGTGCTTGGGTGGCTTCGCTCTGTGCCTTTTGCCAGGCGACCGTGGTCCCCGCGAGCCCGAGTGACAGCGCAACGAACACCGCCGCCAGTCCGGTCAGCAGCCCCTTGTTCCGCTTGGCGTACTTGCACAGACGGTAGGTGGCGCTCGGCGGGCCGGCCGCGACCGGCTCGTTGTTCAGGTGGCGTCGCAACTCCTCCGCCAGCGTGTGCGGGGTCTCGTAGCGGCGCTCACGGTCCTTCTCCAGGCATTTCATCACGATCCAATCGAGATCGCCCCGCACGCGACGCACGAGCGAACGCGCATCGGTACGCCGACTGTCGGCCGACGTCGTCACCGTCTCAGCCTCGCCGGCGAAAAGACTGGATAGCCGTGTGCTGGGCTTGGGCGGCTCCGATTCGCGGATCGTGCGCGCGATCTCAGCAAGCCCAGCCTGTCGAAACGATTGCGAATCGAACGGCCGGCTGCCAGTGAGCAATTCGTACAGCAGGACACCCAACGAATAGATGTCGCTTCGCGTATCGATGTCCCGCGCGGACGAATCGGCCTGCTCCGGGCTCATGTACTCCGGCGTGCCGACAAGCTGCCCCTGGCGGGTGAAAAGCGTCTTCTCGGTCAGTCGCTGATCGGTCGCCTTGGCCACCCCGAAATCTATTATCTTCGGCGTGGCCTCCCCGTTGCCGTGCTCGACCAGGATATTCCCGGGCTTCAGGTCTCGATGGATGATTCCCTTCTGATGAGCATGCTGCACGGCTTCGCAGACGCGGATGAAGAGGTTGATTCGCTCTTCGATCGACAGGCGCTGTCGGTCGCAGTGCTGCGTGATGGACAAGCCCTCCACGAGTTCCATCACGAAATAGGGGCGGCCTTGCTCGCTGACACCGGCATCGAACACGCGGGCGACGTTCGGGTGGCTCATCATTGCGAGGGCTTGTCGTTCGGACTCGAAACGGGCGATCACCTCCCGCGAGTCCATGCCCGGCTTGATGAGCTTGAGAGCCACCCGTCGCCGAACAGGCTTCGTCTGCTCCGCCAGGTAGACGATGCCCATGCCCCCTTCGCCGAGAGTGTCCAGGATGCGGTAGGAGCCGATTCGTTGCGGACGTTCGTGCTCGGGGGTTGCAGAATCGGCGAACTGGTTCACGTTGAAGCCTGAGCCGAGCACCGGCGAGTCGATTGTCGTCCCCGGGTCCGCGTCGTGCGCAAGCAGTGAATCGACCTCGGTTATGACAACGGTGTCGCCGCCACATGCATCGTCCACGAAGTCGGCGCGGTCCTCGACGGCGAGGCCGACCGCCTCGTTGAAAACCTGCATCGCTTTTTCGTGCTGCTCTGGTGTCATGCGGTCACGGTCGAGTCAGACGCTGGTGGAGAGCTTCCACCAAGCTCGCGGCGCAGCCAGGCCCGCGCCCCTCGCCAGTCGTTCTGTACGGTTCGGCGTGAAACGCCCATGGCAAGCGCAGTTTCTTCTTCAGAAAGTCCACCGAAAAAGCGCAGCTCCACGACGCGGGCCTGCCGTTCGGACAACGCAGCCAGCCGCCGCAGGGCTCCGTCGAGGTCCAGGAGGTCTACATTCGACTTTGGCATCGCCAGGACGGTTCCGTCGAGCTCGACACGCTGGGCATCGGGCCCGCCGCGTTTGGCTGCCCGCCGTGCCCGGGCGTGGTCGATCAGGACCCGCCGAATCGCCTGGGCTGCCGCCGCACAGAAGTCGGCCTTGCTGGACCATTTGTGGCCCTCGCGTTTGGAGAGCCGCACGTAAGCTTCGTTCACCAAAGCAGTCGTCTGCAACGTATGCCCGACCCGCTCATGCCGGAGCTGGTTTGCCGCGATTCGCCGGAGTTCGTCGTAGACGGCCATCATCACGTTCGGCAAGTCGCCGGGCGGGCTGGTTGACGTGTCAGGGAGTCTGTTTTCGTCCCGCTCGCCGGATGGCCCGTTTTTCTCGCCCATTAGCAGAATCTCGCCAAAACCTCGAAAAAACTGTGCGTCGTGCTGGGACGATTATCGCCGACAAGGGCAAAGGCCACAAGCGGGGTGGCTTCCCACCGGGGTGTGGCCATGCTCTGCTGTCGATTAAATCGTCCGTGGCGATTCCCAATGTAGCGTCACCCCTTGTGGGTGACGAAAAACACAGGTGCGCCGCCCACAAGGGGCGACGCTA
>JAGLWJ010000093.1 GCA_023133475.1 Phycisphaerae bacterium
GATCGCCCGCTGGTGGCGAAGAGTCAAGGACCGGCAGAGTGCGGGAGCCACGTGAGCCGGTGGGTTTCCGGGCGTTGTTGCGAATGCCGCCGCCCGGAACTCTAAACAGTATAATGAAACAGGCTAAGCTGAAGAGAGGTCTGTGATGCGCTATGGTGTGGTCATTGAAAAGGCAAACGGGAATTATTCGGCTTACGTCCCCGATCTGCCGGGTTGCGTGGCTACCGGACGCACCGTTGAGGAAGTTGAGCGTGAAATCCGCGAGGCTATTCGGTTCCATATTGATGGGCTGTGCGAAGATGGGCTTCTTGTTCCGGAACCAACTAGTATCTGCCAGTACGTGGTGCTGGATGAGCCCGTCCCGGCGGACATCGCTGCAGAGACGCCGGTAAAGGTCGTGTTTGAGCCGGAGCAGGCCCGGCATGTGCTGGATCGAATCGCCGAGCTGGCTGCGCCAGATGAGATGCCGCCCGACTACGCGGAGCAGCATGAGCATTACGTCAAGGGAACACCGCCGTCGTAGAGATAGACAGGGTCCGCTGGTGGATTGAAAAACTATGGTTTGGCAAGCAATCGATCGTAACGAAGCTGTTATCGACCCCGAAGCCCCCGCGGTGCTGAGCGCGGCGGTGCGCAAGAAAATCGAGTCTTTTCTGCCCCGCTACGAGACCAGGCTGGCGGCTTTGCTGCCCGCGCTGCATGTGGTGCAGGACGAGCTGGGATACCTGAGCCATCAGGCGATGAAAGAAATCGCCGAGATTTTGGAACTCCACCCTTCACAGGTGTTGGACACCCTCTCGTTCTACACGCACTTTTGGACCCATCCCAAAGGCAGAAAGGTCATCACCGTCTGCCGCAGCATCTGCTGCGAGACGCTTGGCGGGAACAAGCTCCTCGAAGCCATCAAAGCCAAACTGGGCATCGACGAGCACGAAACCACGCCCGACGGCGAATACAGCCTGGTAACCGAAGAATGCCTGGCACTATGCGATTATGGGCCTTGTATGCTCATTAACGAGAAGGTGCACAAATGCGTTAAGCCGGAGGACGTCGGGCGAATTCTCGACGATCCAAACAACGACGTGGTGGATATGCCGCGGAGCGATCTGTTCGACGGCCCACATGAAGCCGGCAAATGATGTAGGGCGGGTTGAGTTTTGGCGCCGGTCGGGTATGGTATTCGACTTGGCGATGGTCTGAGGGGACCGACAGATGGCGGACTATGAACCGGTACTGCTGAGAAACGTGGGGGTCGAGAACTCTCATACACTCGAGGTCTACCGCGCGCAAGGTGGATACCAGGCGCTGGCAAAGGCCCTCAAGATGACTCCCGACGAGGTGCAGGAAGAGGTAAGAGACGCGACCCTGCGCGGTCGCGGCGGGGCGGGGTTCCCGGCTGGTGTGAAGTGGAGCTTTTTGCCCAAGGATCGCACCCATACCTACCTGTGCGTCAACGGCGACGAATCGGAGCCGCCGACCTTCTCCAATCGGGTGGTCATGGAGAAAGACCCCCATCAGTTGATCGAGGGGATCATCATCTCCGGCTATGCCACCCAGGCACAGGCGGCTTATGTTTATTTGCGCATCGAGTTCCATGAGCCGTTCCACATTCTCCAGAAGGCGATCGACGAAGCCTACGCGGCGGGCCTATTGGGTAAGAACATTCTCGATAGCGGCTACAGCCTGGACTGCTACATCCATCGTGGGGCGGGCGCTTATGTCTGCGGCGAGGAGACCGGGCTGATCGAGTCGATCGAGGGCAAGCGCGGCTATCCGCGGATCAAGCCGCCATTCCCTGCGGTCGAGGGCCTGTTTCGTCGGCCTACGGTGGTGAACAACGTCGAGACGTTGTGCAACGTCCCGCACATCATCGAGCGCGGGGCTGACTGGTTCAAGAGCATCGGCTCGGAGGGCAATTTTGGGCCTAAGCTGTTTTGCGTCTGTGGTCCGGTGAACCGCCCGGGCTGCTATGAAGGGCCTATGACGATCACGCTTGGTGACCTGATCTACGACAACAAGTATGGCCAGGGCATGCGTGACGGGAAAGAGGTCAAGGCGGTCTTCCCCGGCGGTATTTCGATGGGCGTGGTTACCACCGACGAGCTGGACATGGTGATGGACTTCACCGACCCGGCGGAATATGGCCTGCTGGGGATTGGCACTGCCGCGGCGGTGGTGATCGACAACTCGATCGACATTCGCACCGTGTTGCGGAACGTGGCTCGTTTCTTCGCCTTGGAATCCTGCGGTCAGTGCACCCAGTGCCGCGAGGGAACCTCGTGGATGTACAAGATCGCCACACGAATCGAGCAGGGGGCGGGGCGAATCGAGGACCTGGACCTCCTGATAGAAACAACCGGCAACCTGGGCATGATGCCAGGTCTGAGCATTTGCGGCCTATCGGACGGGGCAGTGTTCCCCATCCGGACGATCGTGCAGAAGTTCCGCGCGGAGTTCGAGGAGCACATTCGCAACCAGGAACCCGGCTGCGTGGAAGCGGCGCTGGCAGTGGCAAACTAGCGGGAAGGAATTGAGAATGGAGAAAGGGATGGGTGGCCCATCGCTTTAGCG
>JAGLWJ010000094.1 GCA_023133475.1 Phycisphaerae bacterium
GGTTCCACCTGCCTGCGGCAGGTTCCACCCACCCTACACGAGGTTCCACCCAGCCGACATTCGTTTGAGTTACAACGCCTATGGCCAAGATTACGATTGACGGACAAAAGATCGAGTGCCGCAAGGATCTTAATGTCTTGCAGGCTGCCCTGGAGGCGGGGATCAATGTGCCTCACTACTGCTACCATCCGGGGCTTAGCGTGGTGGCATCGTGCCGCCTGTGCCTGATGCAGATGAAGATGCCCAACCCCAAGACCGGTGAGATGGACTGGTCGCCGCGATTGGTGCCGGCGTGCCAGACGCCGGTCCGTAGCCGTATGGAAGTGCGCTTCAAATCGCCGGCGGTCGAGGCTGCCCGAGCCCGGACCCTCGAGCTTTATCTGCTCAATCACCCATTGGACTGCCCGGTGTGCGATCAGGCCGGCGAGTGCCTGCTGCAAGACTACAGCGAGACGTTTGGCAGCCCCACCTCGCGAATGGTGGAGCAAAAACACTCCGCCCCCAAAAAAGACATAGGCCCACATACCCTGCTGTATTCCAACCGGTGCGTGTTCTGCAAACGCTGCATCCGGTTCACCCATGAGATATCCGGCACCAACGAGTTGTGTGCGGTCAACCGGGGATCATGCAGTGAAGTCGATGTCTTCCAGGGTATGCCGCTCGACAATCCGTTGCAGGGCAACGTGGTGGATATCTGCCCGGTGGGCAGCCTGCTGGACAAGGGTTTCCTGTTCAAACAGCGGGTGTGGTTTTTGGACAACACCCCGTCGATCTGCCCGGGTTGCAGCACGGGTTGTGCCGTTCATGTGGACCACAATGAGAACCACGTCTATCGGCTGAAACCGCGTTTCAACCCTGGGGTGAACGACTGGTGGATGTGCGACGAAGGCCGATTCGGCTACAAATACATTCACGACGAAAAGCGGATCACTAAGCCGCTGCTCCGCCGCGGTGCAGGCCGACCGGAGATGCCATTGTGGGAGGACATTCCGGGCATTGTGCGGTTCCGGCTGGAGCAAATCGCCCGCGAGCAAGGTGGAGATAAGATAGCCGTGATGCTCTCGCCGTTCATGTCGTGCGAAGAGGCTTGGCTGTTGAGCGGGTTCGTCCGCAGCCTGGCGCCGGAAGCGGCGTTGGTGGTAGGCCCGATTCCGACGGAAGGTGACGAGCGGAAGTTCCCGGTAGGTGCTCAGGACGGCGATGTCAAGTTCGTGATTCGCAACGAGAAGTGCCCCAACCGCCGTGGCGTCGAGTTGATTGTCAAGAGTGCCGGTGGCAACGTGTCGGCCCTCGATGAGTTTATCGAGAAGTGCACAAGCGGGGCGTTTTCCGCCGCCTGGATTGTGGGCGGCAACCCGTTGGCCTGGGTGAGCAAGGAGTTGGGGGCGATTGCCAAGAAGGTTTCGTTCCTCGTTGTCCAGGATATGTTTGAGAACGCGCTCACCAAGGCCGCCACGCTGGTATTGCCCGCCTGTGCGTTTGCCGAGCGGGACGGCAGCTTCATGAACCACGCCGACAAGATTCAGCCGTTCGCGCGAGCGATCGACCCGCCGGAGGGCGTCAAACGAGACGGCCAGTATCTGTACGAAATCGCCGGGCACGTTGGGCTGTTCGATGCCGAGCGGGTCCGCGAGATGATGGCTGAGGGAATCGAGGCATTTGGCACCATACACGAAGCGCTGCCGGCGCCGAAACATCTTCACTAGGGAAATGGAAAATTGAAAATGGAAAATGAGGAAGGAGACGGGTTCGCGAGACATACTTGATCGGTCGGCGAGGTTCTGTGATCGGTGTATACAGGTTGCGTTGAACCTGACGCGTAATGGGGTTTGTTGGGAGATTGCGCGGCAACTGACTCGGAGTAGCGGAAGTGTCGGGGCGAACATCGAGGAGGCACAGGCGACAACCACCCGGAACGATTTTATTTATAGAATGAGTGTCGCACTGAGGGAGGCGCGGGAGACACGGTTTTGGTTGCGGCGCATTCAGAGCAACCAGTTGCTGAAGCCGGAGCGTCTGGCAGATTTGATTCAGGAAAGCGAAGAGATGGTGGCGATACTAACGGCGATCGTGAGAAACACTCGGGACAGCAGATGATTTTTCTAATTTTCCATTTTCCATTTTCCATTTTCCATTTGCCATTTGCGCCGGAGGCGTGCGATGATCGTTGAGTGGGTGCAGGGTCAAGCGCAGCTTGTGTTCAGTTGCTTGCTGGCGCTGGTTGTTGTTGGGGTGATGCTGCTTGGGGTGGCGTACAGCATCCTGGCGGAGCGGTGGATCGCCGCCTGGGTTCAAGACCGGCGTGGGCCTAACCGGGCGGGATTCTTTCGGTTGTTCGGCAGCTTCCATTTCTGGGGGCTTGGGCAACCCATCGCCGACGGCGGCAAGTTCTTCCTCAAAGAAGACATCATCCCCGACAATGTGGATAAGCCGCTGTTTATCCTGGGGCCGGCTACCATCTTCATCGTTGCACTTGTCGGCTTTGCGGTGATCCCGTGGGGCGGGCAGGTTCAGATCGGCGATGCGCTGCTTAACGTTCAGGTGGCTAACCCCGACATTGGGTTGCTCTACGTTCTCGGTGTCGGGTCGTTGGGCGTTTACGGGGTTGTCCTGGGTGGATACGCCAGCAACAACAAGTATTCGTTTTTCGGGGGCATCCGAGCGACAGCCCAAATGCTCAGCTACGAGATTCCCATGGGGCTGGCCATCCTGGTGGTGGTGTTGGCCACCGGGCAACTGCGGCTTGAGGAAATCGTGCTGTCGCAGATGGGCGATGGGGACGTGTGGAACGTGGTTCGTCATCCGCTGGCTTGCTTTCTGCTGGTGGTCACCTTATTCGCGGAAACCAGCCGAACGCCATTCGACATGCCCGAAGCCGAGCAGGAACTGGTCGGCGGCTTCCATACGGAATACAGTTCGATGAAGTTCGCCCTGTTCTTCCTGGCGGAATATGCCCACATGATCACCGGCAGTGCGTTTTTGATGGTGCTGTTCTTCGGCGGATGGCACATCCCATTCGTCCCCGGCTTACAGCCGGGTGATACCGCCTGGTGGGCGATGCTGCTTAAGATGCTGGTCATGGCGGGCAAGATCGCACTGATGATGGTTTTCTACATATGGGTGCGGTGGACGCTTCCGCGATTGCGTTTCGACCAGTTGATGCGGTTGGCCTGGAAGGGGCTGGTGCCGTTGGGGCTGGGGCTTATTGCTTTTGCGTTGGGGATGCTGTACATCGGCAAGCCGCAGGCGTGGGTATGGACGCTGGTGGGCAATGTGGTAATACTGGCGACGATGCTGGGCATCACCGCCCTGATCCCCAGCCGAGTGACCGGGCGCCAGTACGATATGCCGGAATTGCCGCCGCGGACCTCAGCCCCGGCAAGTATTGGGGGGCCATAGACGCATGATTAAAGACGAAGACATCGTGGTGGTCGAAGAGCCGCAACTGAGCGCGGCGGAGCGGTGGTACATCCCTCAGATCGCCGACGGGATGTTGGTCACACTGCGACACCTGTTCAAAAAGAAACTCACTGTACACTATCCCGAGCAGAAGCGCGACCTGGTGGTGGGGAACTATCGCGGGGTCCACCGCCTTAATCGGGACGATCAAGGCCGAGTGGCGTGTGTGGCCTGTTTTATGTGCGCGACCGCCTGCCCGGTTAACTGTATCCACATCGAAGCCGACGAGGCACCTTGGCCTGACCGTGAGAAGTATCCAGCCAAGTTCGAGATCGACGAGTTGCGGTGTATCTTCTGCGGGATGTGCGAGGAAGCCTGCCCGGTGGACGCCATCGAGTTGACCCCGGTGCATGATCTGATAAGTTTGTCCCGCGAGCAGATGATCTTCGACAAAGAAAAGCTGCTGGAAATGTACGACCAGACCAAAAACCTTAAGCCGCGTAAGAACCCCCAGATCACCGGTTACCCCGCCACGGGCGATCGGCGTGAGGGTAAACCGGCGGATAATGAGGAGACGGCTGCTTGAGTTCCGTGACCGTCGCCATGTTGTATATGTTGTTTGCCCTGGGTGGTGTGGCGGTTTATCTCGCCCTGCCCGGTGGGCAGCGTTCCGCCAGGATCGCCGGTCTGATTTTCGGGCTGTCAGCTATCGCCGGGTTTGCGGTTTTGGCTGCCGGGCATCTGTTTGGCGAGGACGTTTCAGCGGTTTACTTTTGCATACTGGCAGCCGTGGCGATTTTCGGCGCGGGCAAGGTAATCACCCATCCCAAACCGGTCTACAGCGCGCTGTATTTCGTTTTGGTGGTGTTGGCTGTTGCGTTCCTGATGGTTATGCAAGAGGCGGAGTTCCTCGGTATTGCGTTGATTATCGTCTACGCCGGCGCCATTTTGGTGACTTATGTTTTCGTGATCATGTTGGCCCAGCAGAGCGGTGCGTCGGCTGTTGACGGGCGTGCCCGTGAGCCGCTGTTGGCTGTGTTGGTTGGGTTTGTCACGATGGCAGCCGTTGTCAGCCAGGCTGGGCATCTGCCGGGAAACTCCACCGCCATGGTGGATGCACCGGATGCGGCGTTGGCCCGGTTGGCGGTTGCGGATGGAATTCCAGCGGTTGACGAACCCGGCGAGGCTGATGATGAACCTTTGGGAGGTAGTAACACCGCCCAGGTTGGTTTTCTGCTGTTTTCTCAGTATGTGGTGGCATTAGAGATTGCCGGGCTGCTGTTGTTATTGGCTCTGATCGGGGCGGTGGCGTTGGTTATGAAGCGTGTTCCGCGGGACGTGCCCGTGGCTCCGGCTCCGCCACTGGGTGAGATTGGGAAGGAAGTGCCGCCGTTTTAGGCGCGGGTGGCCCATCGCTTTAGCGGTGGGGGACGCGAATGCTCATAGAGCTGTCAGCTATCAGCTATACAGCTATACAGCGGGTGGCTCATTGCTTTAGCGGTGGGGAACGCGAATACCTGACACGATTCGTGTCCCCCACGGCTAAAGCCATGGGCCACCCTACCGAGGTTTAGGACATGGACAGCTTGACACCTTACGTCATTCTAGGGGCGATTCTGTTCGCGTTGGGCATGGTCGGGTTTCTCTCGCGGCGCAATCTCATCGTGATGTTTCTCTCGACCGAGGTGATGTTCCAGGGCGTCATCGTGAACCTGGTGGCTTTCGGGCGGTTTCATCAGAACCTGCAAGGCCAAGCGTTCGCGGTGTTCCTGCTGGTGATAGCAGCGGTTGAGGCTGGGTTGGCTTTGGGGCTGGTGGTGTTGCTCTATCGGCGTCGCAACACACTGGACGCCGAGGCGTGGTCGAATATGTGCGGCTAAGCAGAAGATACGTATGGATCAAGACATCGTTTCCATTTTGAAGCTGCTGGGGATCGGCATCCTGCTGTTGCCCCTGCTGGGAGCAGCCCTTGCGGGTGGGTTGGGTCGGCCGATATTCCGAGGCCAAAGCCACTTCCCCGTCATTCTGGGGGTGGCTGGCGCGGTGGTCTGTTCGATCGCCATCTTCTTCAAGATCAACGGGCTATCCCACCACGACGAACCAATCTCCTGGATGGTGCCGGTCTACGACTGGCTGGCGGCTGGCGGTGGGACGTGGTTCCAGATCGACTTCCTGATCGACCCGTTGAGTTGCGTCATGCTGATGACGGTAACATTTATCTCACTGCTGGTGGTGATCTATTCGCGGGACTACATGCGCGATCACGACCATCCCGAGCGCGGCTATGAACGCTTCTTCGCTTTCATGGGCCTGTTCGTGTTCTCGATGTGCGCCCTGGTGTTGGGCGGCAACTTCGTTTTGCTGTACCTGGGCTGGGAGGCTGTTGGGCTATGCAGCTATTTGCTGATCGGGTTTTATTACCAGAGGCCGGCTGCGGCTGCGGCGGCTAAGAAAGCCTTTCTGGTCAACCGGATCGGCGACTTCGGTTTCGGGTTGGCCATCTTTTTGATCTACTTGACCATAGGGCACCTGGACTATGCCACGGTTTTCGACGCGGTGAAGGCGGCGACCGCCCACGGCGGGCACGGCGACCCGGCGGCATTGGCGGGCGTGCTGGGCCTGGACCTCACCGCAGCCACCGAGGTCATGCACTCCATTCAGGACCGCGTGACCATCATCGCCCTGCTGCTGTTCTGTGGTGCGATCGGCAAGAGTGCCCAGCTTCCGCTTTATGTCTGGTTGCCCGACGCGATGGAAGGCCCCTCGCCGGTGTCGGCTTTGATCCACGCCGCCACCATGGTGACCGCAGGCGTGTATATGGTGGCCCGGTGCGGAGCGATCTTCGCGGCTTCACCGGTGGCGATGACCGTTGTGGCGGTGATCGGAGGTGTGACCGCGTTGTTCGCAGCCACCATCGCCCTGACCCAACACGACATGAAGCGCATCCTTGCGTACTCGACCATCAGCCAGTTGGGATACATGTTCCTGGGATTGGGCTGCTTCGCGGCGGCGTCTGCGATTTTTCACCTGATGACCCACGCCTTTTTCAAGGCCCTTTTGTTCCTCGCCGCCGGCAGCATGATGCACGCCATGGGCGGGATCATCGACCTTCGTGAGTTCGGCGGATTGAGGAAGGTTTTGCCCTGGACCTACCGGGTGTTTGTGATCGGGTCTCTGTCGTTGGCTGGTTTCCCCTTGCTGGCGGGCTTCTGGAGCAAGGACGAGATCATCCACGCGGCGTTTTTGCATAATCCGGTTTTCGGCCTCATAGGCTTGGTGACCGCGGTGCTGACGGCGTTTTATACGTTCCGCATGGTCTTCCGGGCCTTTGCGGGCGAAGAACGGATTCCAGAGGGCGTGCACGTTCACGAGTCGGGCAAGTGGATGCTGATCCCGCTGGGAGTGCTGAGCCTGGGGGCGATCTTCGCGGGTTACTTCGGTGTGACGTGGCATCTCGGCGGGTTCGTCGGTTTCTTCGAGCCGCACGGAGCGCTCCACCACTTCCTCGATCCGGTGATGGAACCATTCACCCATGCCCAAGGTCATGCCGAACATGCCGAAGGCGGTGGGCACTTTATGCTGTACCTCTCAGCGGTGTTGGCCATCGGGGGCATTGTGGCGGCTTATGTGGTGTACGTGCGTCGGCCTTGGATTCCCGGGCTGGTGCGAACCGCCTACCCCGAAGCCCATCGCGTTTTGTTCAACAAGTATTACGTGGACGAGGGATACGACAAGGCGATCATTAAGCCGCTTCGCAGCAGCGGGCGATTCTGTTTCGGGCTCGATGAATACCTGATCGACGGGATCATCTGGTTCGTCACCGCGGTTCCTCGGGTGTTGGCGTTTGGGTTGCGGAGCTTCCAGCATGGGGCTTTGCAGGGTTATGGTGTTTCGATGGTTGCGGGGTTGGCTATTATTGTGCTGCTGGTTTTGTTCGCGTGATCGAACTGCTGTGTGATGTTAATGGATGGGTGGCCCACCGCTTTAGC
>JAGLWJ010000095.1 GCA_023133475.1 Phycisphaerae bacterium
GCTAAAGCCATGGGCCACCCCCGCCCCTCCGGGGCTCGTGGCAAACAATGTTAATTGGGAATCGTTCTACTAGGTAGTAAAAACGTGGATGGCTGGATACTGACGATAGTGATCTTCGCCCCGCTGCTGGGCGCCGTGCTGTTGGCGTTTATGCGGCGTGAGGACCACGCCCTGATTCGGCGGGCAGCCCTGGCGATTTCGACGGCGGTCTTCGTGCTCACCGTCGTGGCGATGGCGATGTATTACCAGGCCGGCCCGACCGAGACCGGGGCGGGTTTTCGCCTGGAGCAAAAGGTTGCGTGGCTTGGCACTACCGCGATTGGAAGCGTGGGGACCATCGACGTCAAATATGCGGTGGGGATCGACGGGATCAGCATGTGGCTGCTGTTGCTGACCGCGTTTCTGATGCCGCTTTCGATCTGGGGCAGCTTCTCAGCTATCCAGGATCGGGTCCGCGAATACTACATCCTGATGCTGCTGTTGCAGACCGGGATGATGGGCGTGTTCTGCGCCCTGGACCTGCTGTTGTTCTATGTCTTCTTCGAATTCACGCTGATCCCGCTGTTCTTTTTGATCGGGATTTGGGGTGGGCCTGAGCGGCGGCGGGCAGCCAACAAGTTCTTCATTTATACCGTGGCTGGTAGCGTGCTGACCTTTGCCGGTGTGCTGTACATCGCTTACTTCGCCTATCTGCACGGCGGGCGACACGAGTTCACGCTCGATCTTATAAAGCTCACCGCGTTAGGCCAATCGGGTGCGATTCCGGCGAACATCCAGTGGTGGCTGTTCGGGGCGTTTGCCGCCGGGTTCGCCATCAAGGTGCCGCTGTTCCCGGTGCACACGTGGTTGCCTTTGGCCCACACCGAAGCCCCGACCGCCGGCAGTGTGATCCTGGCTGGCGTGCTGCTGAAGCTGGGCACCTACGGTTTCTGCCGGTTGTCGCTTCCCCTGCTGCCCGAGGGGGTCATCGCCTGGGCACCGTTTATGGCGGTGCTGGCGATCGTCGGGATTATCTATGCCGCCCTGGCGGCTTGGGTGCAGGACGACATCAAGAAGCTGGTGGCGTATTCGTCGGTGTCGCACCTGGGCTTCTGCATGTTGGGGATGTTCAGCCTGAAGGCGGCGGGTATGAGCGGGGCGGTCATGTACATGATCAACCACGGTCTTTCGACCGGGGCTTTGTTCCTCGTGATCGGGATGATTTACGAGCGGTATCACACCCGCGATGTCAACGCCATCGGCGGACTTGGTCGGCGGATGCCTTGGATGGCGTTTTTCCTGATCGTCTTTACGCTGAGCAGTATCGGTTTGCCAGGGCTGAACGGGTTCGTCGGCGAGTTCCTGGTTTTGCTGGGCACCGCCACGTCGGCAGCCACTCGGGACGGGCTGCCGTCGGGTCCTTTGGGCTTTGGTTACGCCATACCGGCGGCGACGGGCATCATTCTCGGGGCGGTCTATATGCTGTGGATGTGTCAGCGTGTGCTGTTCGGGCCGTTGACCGAGCCGGAGCACACCCCCGATACCAGCCGCGGGCTCACCGTCGATTTGACCAAGCGCGAGATTGGCATTCTGGCTCCTATCGCGGTGGTGTGTTTGCTGATTGGGGTTTGGCCTAAGCCGATGCTCAAGGAGATCGAGTCAGCCGCCGTGGCTAACATCCTGCAACCGAATGCGATGGTAGTGGATTCGCGTTTGGCGCTGGCAGAGCCCGGCGCCGTGGAACGCCCCGAACTACTCACCGATAAGATAGAGGACCATGGACGCAACTAGCTATCTCAACCATCTACTGCCCGAGATCATCCTCATCGTTGGGGCTGCGGTGACGCTGTTTGCCCGGAAGGGGACGCTGGAGTCATCAGGTTCAGCCGCACCGGCGCTGGCTTTGGCTACGCTGCTGGCGGCGCTGGTGGTTTCGTTATGGCGTGGTGATCCGGAGACGCCGATCCAGTTGCAAGGGTTGCTGATTACCTCCCTGACGTACTACGTGCGGTTGATCGGGCTTGGGATTGGCGTGTTCATCCTGTTGGCCAACTGGTACGTTCCGGATAGAGCGGAACATGGCGAGTTCTTCTCGCTGGTTCTGTTTTCGTTGTCGGGCCTGCTGCTGACGGCGTCGAGCAACGATCTGGTGGTGCTGTTTTTTGCCATCGAGTTGGTCAGCGTGCCCACCTACATCCTGATCGCCTTGAGCCGCCTGGATAAGCGGGCATCGGAAGCGAGCGTCAAGTACTTCTTCCTGGGTGCGTTGGCTGCCGCCTTGATGGTGTATGGGTTCAGCTTCCTGTACGGTGCCGGCGGCTCGACGGTATTGCGTGACGGCAGCCAACACTGCCTTGCGAGCTACTTTGCCGAGCATGGCGAACTCGCCGCCTATGCGAAGATAGGCCTGCTTCTGGCATTTGCGGGCCTGTTCTTCAAGACGGCGGCTGTTCCGTTTCACTTTTATGCGCCCGACGTTTACGAGGGTGCCGCCTCGCCGATCAGTGCACTGTTGAGCTTTCTGCCGAAGTTGGCTGGTTTTGTGGGCCTGATCCATGTGATGGCGGTTTTGGATTGGCGGTTGCCCGAGTCGATGATGTGGATGTTGTGGTGGGTGGCGGTGCTGTCCATGACCGTTGGCAACGTGCTGGCGCTGTTGCAATCGAACGTGAAGCGTATTTTGGCCTACTCGAGCATTGCCCACACCGGTTATATGCTCATCGGGTTGTTGGTTGGCCCTGTGGCTGGTGCCGGCCCAATGAGTGATGGTGTTGCTGCCCTGTTGTTTTACATCGCCGTGTATGGTGCGATGAACCTGGGCGCATTTGCGGTGCTCGCGGCGTTGAAGACCCCGGATGGGCCGGTGGAGGAGCTGCACGAGTTGCACGGCTTGAGCGTTCGCCGGCCTATGATGGCGCTGGTGATGACGATTTGCGCGTTCAGCCTGATGGGCTTTCCCCCGACCGCCGGTTTCCTGGGCAAGGTTTACATCTTTGCCGGCGCGTTTTCGTTGGAGACGGGGCATCCGTTCTACGGCCCGCTGATCGCACTCGCGATCATTGGTGTGATTAACTCCGCCATCTCCGCTGCATATTATTTGCGTATCGCCGCAGCCTGCTACTTTGGCAAGGAACAGACGGACACTCAGCCGGTGGGTGGTGTGCCGATGCGTGTCAGTCTGGCGGGGTGTGGTTTGGCTTTGCTGCTCCTGTTCGCGTGGTCGTCTCCGCTGGTGTCGTCGGCCCAGTCCGCCGCCCGGTCGGCAGTGCTGCCGGATTCCGAGTTGCGAGTTGCTTCTGAGTCCCCAACAGGGGCGGCGGAATATAGCCCAGGGTAAGCGAAGGACGTATAGGGCGGGTTCCACCCACCCTACTGCAACTCGCTGGCATGACCTGGTTTTGTATGGTGATAGACGCACATAGCCTGTTGGCCGGGGTGGTGTGGGATTTTGTCACCCGCAACTGGGCCTTGATGAGCATGGCGATCACCCTGGTGGTGCTGGTGGTGGTGCCCACCATGATTATCCGCAAATACCTGCGGTTGATCATCAACATTTTCGACGACACTCCGCCGCCGCTCTCGATGCCTCTGCGTGATAACAGCCGCCTGGATGGCGAGGTGGTCGATTTTCTGGCTTTTGACGGCCATCGGCTCAACGGTCTGATGATCTCGCGTGAGCCGACCCAGCAATCGCGTGGGACGATCATCTTCGCCCACGAGTTCAAGAGCGACGCCCAAAGCTGCGCCCGGTATTGCAAACCGCTGCTGACTGCCGGGTACGACGTGTTCAGCTTCGACTTCCGCGGCCACGGCCAATCCGCCGACGAGACGGATTACCGCCCGCGTCAATGGCCTAGCGACCGCGAGGTGGCTGACATGCTCGGTGCCATCGCCTACGTGGAGAGTTATCTGGAGAGCACAGGCCAACCACCAAGCATAGGCCTGTTCGGCATCTCGCGTGGTGCGAGTGCGGCAATCATCGCCGCCACGGAAGTCGCCGGCGTCAAAGCCATCGTCACCGACGGGGCATTCTCCAGCGACACCACACTCGAGCATCTGATGAAACGCTGGGCGAAGATTTTTGCCAAAGTCCGCGTGGTCTACGAGAACCATCCCCAAGCATTCTGGCGTTTTCTGCGATGGTTGCTTTTCCGCGAGTGTAGCCGCCGCTTTCACTGTAGCTACCCGTCCGTCCGCAAAGCGCTGGGCAGATTGACCGAGACGCCCATCTTCATGATCCACGGTGAGAAGGACAGCTACATCCCCGTCTCGCAAACCCGCATGCTCTACGATTATGCCCACGAGCCCAAGTACATCTGGATCGTCCCCGGCGCCAAGCACAACCAGGGCGTGGTGGTTCAGGCTGACGAGTACGCCGCCAAGACCCTGCACTTTTTCAACAAACACCTGGCGGGCGTGGAGACGGACGACGACCTGTTGTTCCCCCTTCGCCGCCTGACCCAGCCGCTGACCGCTCCCCCGCGTCAAACCAAGCCCCAAGCACGGCCTACCAAAGCCGGGGACACGATCCCTTGACCCCGCAAAGTCGTACCCAGGGTTTGCTTCGCTTCAACCTGGGCTATATTCCGTCGCCCCCTCTGGGGGCTGAGAATGCGTCATCGTGTTCATGAACACGGGTCATCAGGTTCACGGCGTTGGATGTCATGGTACCTGTCAGCCTGATGCCACAAAATATGGCCACACCCAGCGCGGGCGGATCGCCAGGATTTCCGTTGACACAAACGTGCTTTTCGATTTTTCCGGACGCACATTTGGAAGCCTCCTTGCCGGAGTGCCCCGTAAAACCCGCCGAACGGATCCCCCAACGGAATTGTGCACGCTGCACACCGGACCGGGCCAGGTATTCTGTTTCTCGCATCAGGGTGCTACAATCGGTTATTACTCTGCCGCTCCCGGCGCCTTTCGCGCTTCACCCCGGCTGGCTCAACGGTGGAGGAGCGGAACGAATCGGTTGGCGACGTTGTCTTCGGAGAAGTTACGCGGGATTGGCGGCATTCGGCACTTCAACCAGGAGGATCAGACATGCAACGCATGGTGATGTGGAAAGAAGTCGTGTCCGTTGGTGTGGCAGTAATCGTTTGCGGCGGGTTGTTGCCCGGTGCCACCTACGGCCAAGTCTACGAAGAGGATTTCAGTGACTACTCGGCCGACGACTGGGACAACGGCTACTGCGAGGTTCGGTGGTGCTCCGGCACTGAGTACACGAACAGCTACAACTGCGGTACGCCCGTCGCCCTGTACTTCGACAGTTCATCCGACGACGACATAGTTTGGGCCCACTTCGGCGACCAGGGGTGTACGCAGGCGGAGATCCGGTTCAACTACGGGCAATGCGCGCCCTACAACAGCGCTTGCCTGTATCCTCCCTACCCATCCTGCTACCCTCTGGATGATCTGGCGGACACTACGCTGAAGGTCAACGTGAGCACCAGCGACTCGTTGTCGTGCTACACCAGCATTAATACTCTCGCCCGCAACCTGAATCTGACCTGGACTACTTCAACGGAATGCTATGCGGAGAGCCACACGGTCAACTTGGGCGCGAACGATCGGGCGGTCTACTGGAAATTCGACAAGGGAACCCATCCCTGTTCCCTGGTTATCGATGACGTTGAAATCTACCTGTACGGCTGCGAGTGCGGTCCCGGGGAGTGCGTGACGGAGTTGGATGAGGATTTCGGCTATTCCTTCCAATCCGGTCCGGTGTGTGACCACTTCCCCGAGACGTTCGAGGCCTGTGAAGGCAATGGCCCCTACCTATCCTCCGGGACGGATTGCGGTGGCACCGGTGACGAAGTTATGGTCTTCGGCTCCAATTTCCCCTATTCCGCGGCGACGCTACGGTGCATCGACTTAAGCGGGGTGACCGCCGCCTCTTTGACGTTCAACTACACCAAGGACGACAGCACCCTCGGGCCGGAATTGCGGGCGAGTTTGGACGGGGTCGAGTTCCCCTACCCGCCGCTGTGGTCGGCGCCGTTCAACTTCGGGGGCGGCTGTGCGCCGATGTGCGTTGATCTGAGCGATTATGTGGGCGAGTCCACGGTTTGGCTGAAGTTCATCTCCGGCACGTCATCGCCGACCAGTGCTATCGACGACATCTTGCTGGTGATGGGCGAGGGATGTCCCAGTTGCACCGATCCGGTAGCCGACGCCGGACCCGACAAACCCCTTTGTTCCGGCACCACCGTAGTGTTGGACGGAAGCGCCGGCGGGGGCAGTGGTGGTCTCTGTCCCGGTGATTACTCCCCCTCTTGGGAGGGGCCGGGCATCGTATTGGGTGGCGACACATTCACCCCCACCGTCGAAGCTCCCGGAACCTACACCCTGACCGTCAGTTGTGACACCTGTGAGGACACCGATGACGTAGTCGTCACCGAAGGTGCGTTCGGCGACTGGGACAACGATGGGACGCTGGATCTCGGAGATTTTGCCGTGTTCGAATCCTGTCTCACCGGACCGGGCGGCGGGTTGGCCCGCCCGGACTGCATGTGCGGCGATTTCGATGAGGATTGGGACGTCGATTTGGATGACTTCTCTGATTTGCAGGTGGCCTTCGATACGGAGTAGTTGCCGGCGGCAGAATTCCCCAGAGAACGCACTGGTACTTAGACCGTAAGGGAGCGGCTAATCCGAATAGGGCCGCTCCCTTACGGTCGCGGTACACCCGCTGCAAAGGGATGGTGTTCTGGTTTGCCGATCACAAGTTTCCACCCGAATTCCCCAGCATCGCGCGGCGGGTGGAACCCGCCCTACATTTCTCATCTCTGCAAGCGAGATTACCATTCTCAAGGTTTTAGGATGCCGCCGGAGGCGGCATGACGACTACGGTATGAGAAGTCCAGGTTAGCTATAGGCCCGGATACCCATCCTTTTACCAATCCAGTCAAGCATTTCTTTGAACACCGGGCAACTAAGCCGGTCGTTACGAGTGTATAAGACAGTGCGGATGTCACTCACTTTGCGTAAGACGGCAGGAGCATGATTCGTGTCTCGATACGCCTCCTTCGCCTTTTCTCGGAACAGTTTCTCAACAACGTGCTTGGGCGGGTTCTGTTGATTCTGGTCTTCGACCGGTTCTGTCCATTCCCCAAGGTTCTCTTTGGCCCCAAGAACGGTTGTCAACTGCTCCCGGCTTGCCAACAGCAACATCTCAAGATCATGCTTTAAGGCTGTCGGGAAAAAGCGATCCAACAGCAAATCCAATTTTGGTTTGGATACGCCGAAATCGTCTCTCAGTGCGCGCTTCGCAAGCCGACGTTGGCACTCCTGCAATTGCTCCAGATTATCATGTTTGTACTTAGTCGTCTCGAACTCGCGGTTTGGATAGAGGTCCGGGAGGCCAACCACCAGATCGTTGGAATTGTTACAGATTTTCTCTGCCGCACGAGGGCCAATACTCTTGAAAAACTTGCTCTTGTTCTCGAGCGGTATGACATGTATGTGATGCTTGGCCTGGCGAAGCTGCTGATTCCAAGTGCCCCAAAGAGCATCGAGGGCAAGACGGTCGGACTCCCCCTCGACGTATACCCAGACTTTCATCAATAGGCCTCCAACTCTCCCGATCGGTGCAAATCGCCGAGGGTTTCCCCTGTCACCGCTTCGAGCATTTTGTGGAGACTTTTGCGATCCCCCGGCCGTCGCCATTCAGCACGCGACTCGTCTCGTGTCATGACCACGACATCATCAAGACTAAAGCAGTTCAACAAATCCGGGCTGTGGGTGGTCACCAGCACCTGGGTTTGTTCCGAAGCGGTCTTGATCATGTCGCCCACGATCGGGAGCAGCCTGGGGTGCAACCCCGTTTCGGGCTCGTCGATCATCACCAACACCGGCGGCAAGGGATTAAGCAACGCTGCCGCCAAACACAAGAAACGCAGCACTCCATCAGATAGCTCCCAAAGCTCCATAGGGCGTTTGAAGCCTGTCTCGCGCAATCGGATCAGTACTTTGCCTGCGGCTCCAGGTGCTGTTTCGGCGTTTATCGCCTCAAATGACGGGTACGCGCTCCTGAGGAAATCGCGCAGTGTGTCCGCCCTGGCGTGAAAGTCATGCCGGGTCAGCAACTCGTGCAAAACCATGCCCAGATTCTCACCAGTCGCATCGAGGGCGGTGACAAACCGTATGTCAGAAGACTTGGTGCGAAGGGCTGAACCTTTTCCCACCTCAAATCCGGGATAGATGTGAACGTTGGATAACAAGACACGAAACCAGGACAACTCCGGGTATTCATTAAAAAAGCGCATCTGCGCCAGGCGAAGCCCAGACCCCTGACTCGGGGGAGGAACGTTCCACACGGTTGACGGGGAGTTGTGCTCTCCGCTTCCCCCGGATTGAATTGAGTTCTCGGTTTCAGGCAAAGCGTCGTCAAACGGCACCAGACAATTCTGTCTCCGATCAAAGACTCTGCAACGATTGCCAACGGCATCAAGGTACTTCAACGGTTCGGTGTCTCCCTTGCCCGGTTCCGCGGTTCGAAAGACCTCCCGCACCCCCATGGGTTGCCAAGGCTGCCCCGGAACCTGCCCTACAACAACCTCGTACACATACTCGCGTTCCGGAGCGAGCGGTGCGCCCGCCGCAAAGGGATGGTGTTCTGGTTTGCCGATCACAAGTTTCCACCCAAACTCCCCAGCATTGCTTGAGGCGTTCGGAATGGAAAACATACCGCCATGCCAATCAACCACCTGTCCCAGTGGGAACTCCGCGCATTGAGCGATCATCTGAAAGCAATCGAGCAGCGTGCTTTTTCCGGTGGCGTTGGCCCCGATAACCACGGTCAACTGATTGAGGTCGGCCTTGAAGCTCTCCAGGAGGCGATATCCCCGGATTTCGATCGAGTGAATCATGTCGTATCTTGCCTCAGTTATCGGCTCAGTTCATGTTGCAGCATCGCGCGGCGGGTGGAACCCGCCCTACATTTCTCCAACTCTCCCCTCTTGAGATTGTATGCTGATTCCGGCGGTGTGGAAGGTTATTGCGTAGCAGCCCCGCCGCACTCTTTTTCCACCTGCCGGCGGTATTGTTGCATCAGGTCGCGTGTCACGGGGCCTGGTTTGCCTTTGCCGATGTCGCGCTGCTCCACACGGATCACCGGCATTACCTCCATGCCCGAGTTGGTGATGAACACTTCGTCGGCATCAAGCAGGTCGTCGATGTTCAAAGGCGTCTCCTGCACCTCGGTGCCCTCTCGTCGGCTAATCTCCAGCACCACCGCTCGGGTGATGCCCGGCAACACGGGAGTGTCCAGCGGGGGGGTCTTCAACGTGCCACCCTTGACCACAAACACGTTGCTGATCGACCCTTCCGCCAACAAGTTCCGGTGAGTGAACCACAATGCCTCGCCGCAGCGGGTCTGTTGGGCCTCGCGCAATGCCAGCAACCGCGGCAGATAATTGGTCGTCTTGTGCCCAGCCAGCGGGTCGGTGCCGGATTGCCTGAACCCGGCAATTACCACGATGATCCCGGATTTGTATAGTTCAGCCGGATAGGTGGTTCGGGCTGACGCGGTGGCGCAGACAGTGATGGCTGGGCGCTCGTCGCGCAGCCCGTCGAGCATCGATCCGGCAGTCATCGTCAGCCGCACCCGTGCGTCGCTCAGCTTGTTCTCACGCAGCAGGCGCTCGAAATCGCGGGTCAGCGGGAGGTCAGGCCTATCGATAGGGAACAACACCTTGGCGGCGGAGTTCATCAGCCGCTCCAGATGTGCATCCAGACGGAAGATGGTTCCCCGATGTGCCCGCATGGTCTCGAACAACCCGGCTCCGTGGAGCCATCCTCCGTCATAAACGCTGACAGTCGCCTCGTCTCGTGGCACGAAGCAGCCGTTGAGATACACGATTTCACCCATGGTTTACTTCCCGAGCAACCGATCCGGCACAAGTCGCAAAGAGGCTGACCGCCCCGGGCAATAGCAGATGCAACTATACCACCGACAACTCCCCACCACCACCGTGGCGTTGGCTGGGTGGCCCATGGCTTTAGCCGTGGGGGACGCGAATCCAATCGCCCATGCCGCTACGGGGGCCGACGGTGCTTGGATGAACCATTCGTGTCCCCCACCGCTAAAGCGATGGGCCACCCGCCACTAACAGTCCGATATGTGATGCGGTTTGTCTTGTGATTCCACTACGGCGGTAGCCTTACTGAGACGATATCACTTATGTCTATTGGAGACTCACCTCTGGTGAGTGCGGCGAGGTTCTAACCGGAGTGCACTCTGGCTGCTGGATGGGAACACACTCATGCAGATCGAATGCCCACGTTGCAACAATCCTGTCACGGTCCGCGACCGCGACGCCGGAACCACTTATCGGTGTGGGATGTGCGGCAGGTCTTTTGTGGTGCCCGCCGATATTGCCCGGAAGGGCCGGCCGCATCAGTTGAGCACCTTCCCGGTGGCTTCGCTGGTGCTGTTGCACTACATCACCGCCGGCATGTTTTCGGTCATCTATTTGAACTTGTTGCACGACAAGATGCCCCAACTGCGGCGTAGCGACCCCAGCGCGACCGTGGCGGTTGGTTTGTCTTTTGTTCCCGGGTTAAACTTGATCTGGTTCTTCTTCACCTATTACCGCCTGTGCGTGCGTATTAACGAGCAGCGGAGGTTCAACGGCCTACCAGAGACCGCCCCCACCACGCTGTCGGCGGCGGTTGCATTGCTGACCCTGGGCGGGGCGCTTGCTTACGTGTTTCCCGCGCCCGGGCTGGTTGTGTTGGGCGTGCTCGTGCTCATCGTGATGCCCATTTTTGCGGGTATGGTTCAGAACTCCATCAACGGCCTGGTTGAAGGCCCGGCGGTTCCCGCAGTCTCTATCTAACACTATAGTAAGTCCAAAGTCCAAGGTCCAAGGTCCAAGGTCCCGTTGATTTCTGACTTTGGACTAGGGACTTTGGACTTGTCTGGCTGGTGGGTTCCACCTCGCTCCGCGAGGTTCCACCCACCCTACGACTCAACCCAATCAGTACCGCGACCGTAAGGGAGCGGCCAACCCAATCAGGGCCGCTCCCTTACGGTCGCGGTACTGATTCCTGTATACTGTTATCATGCACTACGACGTTGCCATCATTGGCGCGGGCATGTCCGGGCTGGCTGCCGGGATTCGTCTGGCATACTTCGGCAAGAAGGTCTGCATCTTCGAGCGTCACGAAGTTTACGGCGGGTTGAATTCGTTCTACACGCGGCATGGGCGCCGGTTGGACGTAGGCCTGCACGCCATGACCAACTATACGCCGCCGGGGATGCGGTCCGCCCCACTCTCCAAGCTATTGCGGCAACTGCGCCTGGACCGCGAGCAGTTCGATCTTTGCCCACAGTTGGGGTCGGAGATTCGTTTCCCAGGCTGTGTGCTGCGCTTCACCAACGACCTGGAGGTGCTGGCCCAGGAAGTGGCGGAGAAGTTCCCGCAAGAGATCGACAACTTCACCCGCCTGGTCGAAAAGGTGCGCGATTACGACGATGTGCGTCTGGACGCCCCTTACAATTCCGCACGAAAGATCATCGGGGAGATACTCGAGGATCGGCTGCTGATCGAGATGATCCTCTGCCCGCTGATGTACTACGGCAGCGCGGAAGAGAACGACATGGACTTCACCCAGTTTGTCACCATGTTCAAGAGCATCTTCTGCGAAGGCTTTGCCCGGCCTCGGGCGGGTGTGCGGGTGATTATCCGGGCGTTGGTCAAGAAGTTCCGCGGGTGCGGCGGGAAGCTGCGGATGAGGTGCGGCGTCGAACGAATCCTCACTGGCCGAACACGGGTGACCGGGCTGGAGCTTGAGACCGGTGAACAGGTGACGGCGGAGGTGGTGCTGTCGTCAGCCGGGTACCATGAGACCATGCAACTGTGCACCGACACGGTGGAACCGCCGCCCACCAGCCAAGTGGGACGGCTCTCTTTTGTCGAGTCGATCGCCGTCACCGATGTGCCGCCGGCGGATTTCGGGTTGGGGACGACGATCATTTTCTTCAACGACTCCGCGACGTTCACCTACGCCAAGCCGGACTCTCTGGTCGATCTGCGTAGTGGGGTGATATGTTGCCCCAACAACTTTGAGCGTCACGACGACTTGGCTGATGGTATGGTGCGTATGACTTCGCCGGCCAACTTCGACCTCTGGTGCGGGCTGGAGGAGGGCGCCTACGTTCGGTCCAAGCGGGAGTGTTTCGACCGCATCGTCTCCCATGCGGTGGGGTTGGGGGTGATCCCCGACTTCCGTAGCCGCATCCTCTGCACGGACACGTTCACGCCGCGGACGATCCACAAGTTCACCGGGCACATCAACGGTGCGGTCTACGGGATGCCACGGAAAATCCGTGACGGCCGAACCCGCCTGAAGAACCTGTTCATTTGCGGGACGGACCAGGGGTTTTTGGGGATCATCGGCGCCATGCTAAGCGGGATTTCGATGGCCAACCTGCACGTGCTGTTGAACGACTGAGGAGAAAAACGGGTCGGGGGGGATGTCAGGTCTGCGGACCCGACCTACGGGGGCTGGATTTTTCATGAACGCAGAGACGCAGAGAGCGCAGAGAAGATCGAGAAGAGATTAGAGGATAAAGGGGGAAGAGTCCAAACTGGGCAACGCCGCCAACCCTACATTTTCAATTTTCAATTTTCAATTTTCAATTTTCAATTTTCAATTTTCCCCGTGCTCCGCGGAGACGGTTGCATACATAAGAAGGGCAACCTATTATGATGCCCTTTTGGCCAACGTGCAGGAGATTCGACGTTGTCAAGCAGCAAGGAACTGGCGTCCGCCTTCGAGAGTGGAAACGTGTTGGTGGGTATTATCGGCATGGGGTACGTGGGGCTTCCGCTCATGCGAGCGTTTTGCGAGGGCGGGTTGAAGGTCCTGGGCATGGATGTCGATCCCGTGAAGGTGCGCATGCTCAATTCCGGGAAGAGCTACATCAAGCACATCCCCTCGTCGTTGATTCGGGATTGCATCAAAGCCAAACAGTTCAGTGCCACCGACGACCCCCGCAAGCTGCGACGCTGCGACGCCGTGCTCATCTGTGTGCCCACCCCGCTCACCAAGATGCGTGAGCCGGATATGACCTACGTGCGCTCCACAGCCGAGATGATCTCCAAAAATATGCGCCCCGGGCAGCTCATCATCCTGGAGAGCACCACCTATCCAGGCACCACCCGCGAGGTCATGAAGCCGATCCTGGAACGTAGCGGTTTGCGAGCCGGCAAAGATTTTTACCTGGCTTTCTCCCCCGAGCGAGAGGACCCCGGCAACCAGAACTACACCACCACCACAATCCCCAAGGTGGTCGGTGGTATCGACCAGGCCAGCGGGCGGCTGGCATGTGCCTTGTACAGCCGTGCCATTAAAGAGGTGGTCCCGGTGAGCAGTTGCGAGGCGGCGGAAGCCACCAAAATCCTCGAAAACGTCTACCGTTGCGTCAACATCGCCATGATCAACGAGACCAAGATGCTCCTGGACCGCATGGGCATCAACATCTGGGAGGTCATCGCCGCCGCCGCCACCAAGCCGTTCGGGTTCCATCCCTTCTACCCAGGGCCGGGGTTGGGCGGGCACTGCATCCCCATCGACCCGTTCTACCTGACCTGGAAGGCCCGCGAGTTCGATATGAGCACTCGGTTCATCGAGTTGGCTGGTGAGATCAACACCAAGATGCCCGAGTATGTGGTGAGCAAGGTCGCGGAAGCGCTCAACCGCTCTAAGAAGGCTGTGAACGGCTCGAAGATTCTGGTGTTGGGGCTTGCGTATAAGAAGGACATCGACGATCTGCGGGAGTCGCCCTCGATCGAGTTGATCGAGCTGTTGAAGCAGCGTGGAGCCAAGGTGAGCTACAACGACCCCTATATCCCCAAGACCCCCAAGCAGCGCGAGCACGATCTGCGTATGCGCAGCAAACCGCTATCGTCAACCATGCTACGTAGTTACGACTGCGTGCTAATCGCCACCGATCACAGTTGTTACGATTACCCGTGGATCGTCAAGCACGCCAAGCAGGTTGTAGATACCCGCAATGCCACAGGCGAGATCAAAGTCGGGCGCTCCAAAATCATCCGAGCCTAGCTCGGATAGTTTTCTGTAGGGTGGGCGTTTTGACAAACGTCGGCATCTGGAGTATTTCGTTGGCCGCTGAATTCCTCTTTCCGGTGTGGCGTTCTTTGCAGACCACGCTAGACTGTTCCGCAAGCGAGGGGATCGCAAAATAAAGGCGGGTGAAACCCGCCCTACAAAACGATTGGCACCCCCCACCTTGATAGTGCGGAGATTGCCCACGTTCGGGCAAAAGAGGGTGTGCCAATGCTGGTATCCGAGAGGGAGCTTAATCCTTTTTCCCGGAGAGGTGCAACATAATGTCCGGAACTCGAAGAGATTTCCTTAGGACGGCAGGCGTGCTGGGCTTGGGGGGCGCGATTGTAAATCAGCCGGCATCAGCCTTGGCATCGGAGGGCCCCAAGCTCTCCGACGAGTTGATGGGGGTGTTGGTGGACATCACCAAGTGCATCGGATGTCGCCGCTGCGAGTTCGCGTGCAAGGAGGCAACCCAAAAAGCCGCCGAAGTACGCGCGGATGGCCCGTGCAAAGAGGGCGATCTGTTCAAACCCCAGCCGCTCGAAACGTATGAAGACAAATCGGTCTTCGACAGTGATGGGCTGCGCCGCCCCGAGCCGCACTGCCACACGAGGATCAGCCGCTTTCCCAATCCCCAGGACGAAACCAAGCCGGTTTACGCCAAGTATAACTGCCTGCACTGTGTGGATCCGTCGTGCATGTCCGCCTGTATCGTGGGGGCATTCCGCAAGCTGCCCGAGGGGCCGGTGCTGTATGACGCCTGGAAGTGCATGGGTTGTCGGTATTGCATGGTGGCTTGCCCATTCGGGATTCCGCAATATGAGTATGATAACCTGCTGACCCCACAGGTGCGCAAGTGCACCATGTGTGCCGACGAGGGGAACTTGATGGACCCCACTCTGCCCGAGGATCACCCCAACAAGGGCAAGGTTCCCGCGTGTGTGAAAATTTGCCCGGCGGAGGTTATGACCTACGGCAAGCGTAGTGAACTGCTCGAGCTGGCTCACGAGACGATTCACAAGCACCCCGAGGTCTACCACGATCATGTGTACGGTGAGCACGAGGTCGGCGGCACGTCGTGGCTTTACCTGGCTCCAAGGGATTTGCCGCATGAGGAATTGGGTTTCCTGAAGCTGGAGGCCACTGCCCCGCCGCGGCTTACGGAATCCATTCAGCATGGGGTATTCAAGTATTTCGTCCCGCCGGTGGCGTGGTACGGTTTACTCGGGGCGATGATGTGGATAACCAAGCCTAACCCAGGCCAAGAAGAACACGCGCCGGGTGATTGTCATCACTAACCGCGGCGTGTGGAAGAAATAGACGCAGCACGAATTGCTGAAGCAATCATAGGAGTTACAGAGTGAGTGGACACGAACTGCCTGTACCAGCCAATCGGAAGTTTTTCACCCCGGGAGTTTTTCTCCTGCTGATACTTGCCGCGATCATGGCTTGTGTCGCGGTTTACCGGTTTGTCTTTGTCGGGCTGGCTGGTGTCGCCAATATTAACCAGCAGTACCCGTGGGGCATCTGGATATCGATCGACGTAGCCACGGGGGTGGCGTTGGCGGCTGGCGGGTTCACCACCGCCACTTTGGCACACATTTTCCACCGCGAGCACTATCACGCCATCGCCCGCCCGGCACTGCTGACCGCCATGCTGGGGTACACGTTTGTCGGTATCGGGCTGATGTTCGACCTCGGGCGCTGGTACAACATCTGGCACCCGATCATCCTGTGGCAGGGCAACTCGGTATTGTTCGAGGTAGGCATGTGCGTGGTGTGCTACATCAACGTCTTGTACATCGAGTTCCTCCCGGTGATCTACGAGCGGTTCCAGGATGACCTGCGTTGGCCGACGCTAAAGCGCATTTGCACCGCTCTCAATGGTGTTCTCGGCAAAACCATGTTCCTGTTTGTCATTGCCGGGACGGTGCTCTCGTGCCTGCACCAGTCTTCACTGGGCAACCTGATGGTCATCGCCCCATCCAAGTTTCATGACCTGTGGGATACGTCGATTTGCTCGCTGTTGTTCCTGTTGTCGGCGTTCATGGTCGGCTTCCCGATGGTGATCTTCGAGTCGATGTTTGCCTCGTGGTCTCTCAAGCTCAAGCCGGAGATGGAGATTCTCAGTCCCTTGTCGAAGTACATCGTCTTTTTCACGGGCGTCTATTTGACTGTCAAGGTCACCGACATGTTGATCCGCGGAAGTTACACCTATCTGACCGAGGGCTCGCTGCAAAGCAATTGCTTTATCATCGAGATGGTCTTTGGGGTGATCGTGCCGTTTGTCATGCTGATGTTTGCGCGTGTTCGCAACACTCCGCGTCTGTTGTTTATCGCCGCGTTGCTGATCGTATTAGGCGTTGTCTTTAACCGGGTCAATGTTTTCCTGATCGCGTATCAGCCTCCCTATGTGACGAAAAGTTACTTCCCGTCCATCTTTGAGATTTCCGTCACCCTCGGGCTTATGGCCACTTTGATGTTGATATATCGTTTGGCAGTGACTTACCTTCCGGTGATTACTCATCCCGAGCTATCAGCGAGAAAACCATGAAAGATCGGTTTGAACAAGGTTGTTTTCGTGTTCCCTTCGTCGTCGCCTTGACGGTGGGATGTTTGTGCTGGTTTGGGTTGGCGGTGCCTGCTTTTGCCGGCGAAAAGCCCGGCTCCATGACCGCCAAGCCAAAGGATAAGGATATTGCGGATTGCACGCAGTGCCACACCTGCGCCAAACCCACGCCGGAGAGGGCTTGCCTGCCTCCCTGCACCCGTGTCCAGGCGGCCATCGCCGAGATGGCGCGGAAGAAAGCCCCACAAGGTGTCCTTTTGCTGGACATGCTCAAAGGCGAAACCGAGGGCGTGGACCGCTTCGGGCCGGTGCCCTTCGACCACACCGGGCACGCCGACTGGGCGGAGATAGCCGGAGGGTGCACGAGTTGTCACCACTACACCCCCGAGGGGGTAACCCATCCGTCGTGCAAGAGTTGCCACCCGCTCGAACTCAAGCGCCCGGATATCCGAAAACCGAGCCTCAAGGGTGCCTATCACCGCCAGTGCATGGGCTGTCACCGCCAGTGGAGCCACAACACCCGTTGCGATGCCTGCCATATGAAGCGAGTCGGTGAGGATCGCGGGATTCGGAACGCCAAAGAAGCACTGGGGAGCATGACCAAGCCCATCCCCGAGCCGGACACAACCATTTACCAGACGCGATCTAAACCCACTCCTGGCACGCAGGCGATCTTCCGCCATAAGGAACATTCGCATCGCTTTGGGATCAAGTGTGCCCTATGTCATCAGGGGGACAGTTGCGCCCGCTGCCACGAAGAAAGAAAAGAAGGTGTCAAGCCTATCCGCCCGGCGAAGGATCGCCATCAAGACTGCGCCGACTGTCACAAGGTGGACGTGGTGAAGGGTGGAAAGTGCGAACGCTGCCACTGGAACGAAGGCCAGCCCAAGCCGCCGCCATTCGATCACGCCGAAACTGGTTGGGTGCTGAACCGCTACCACAAGGATCGCAGTTGCCGCGCGTGCCACAAGACCGCCCCCTTCGCCAAGCTCGACCGCAATTGCAACACGTGCCACAGCGATTGGGAGCCGGACACCTTTAATCACGCGGTCACCGGGCAGGTGCTCGACGAGAACCACGTGGAGATCGACTGTGCGGATTGCCACACCGACCGCAAGTTCGACGTCAAGCCTCGTTGTGACGAGTGTCATGACGCGGACGAAGGGTTCGTTTTCCCCAACAAACGCCCGGGGCCGACGAAGTAGGTCAAGACGTAGGGCGGGTTCTACCCGCCGAATGTATACACCAGAAGAAAGGTTTCATCGCCTCCGTTGGGTACTCAAATAGTTGGGCATCGCTTACCCAGGGCTGGAATCCACCGCCCCCCTTGGGGGCTCGGGAGAAGATGTGGGTTACAACTTAATGGTGTGGCCTTCTGGAAGTGCGACACGGTGCTGATAGTGGAAGAATCGTGTCGCTAGATGTTGAGCATATGGTGGTGCCAGCCAAGAGCGACGTTCCATCTCTCCCAGTTTGAGACGCTTGTACACCTCATCGGCAGGCACAGTAAAATACCGCTTGAAGTCGATGCCGAGAGCTTCGATTCCTTTTTTAGTGGAGTCCTCATCTGGCTGGACCTGTTGCAGGCAGTGATACCGCTCATCCTTATTCTGGTGAACCCGTTTCCAGATATCCTTCCCACCCGCCGATCCACTTAGGGATTGAGCCGTGATCACTTCGCAGAACAAGATACTCGGCAGACTCCGGCTGCCCTGCCGCTGACCGGTCATACACAGAAAGTCCTGCTCAAGATCACAGTCTTGGCTAAGAACGATTGCGTACGGGTGCACAACGGGCAACAGAACCGGAGAGTCAGAACCGACACTCTCTATTACGAGGCACACTTGGACGAGGTTTGAGACAATTTCACCTTGGCGGAGCGGCACATCGCTGCTTGAGGCGATGTATTTCGATACTCGCTCCGCCAAAACCGCTACTCCTCATCAATGTGGAACTCCGGCCTCTCGCGGCGCGTTTCCAGCGTGGCCGAAATACTTTTCTGGGCGGGCAAACGTTGAACCTGCTCGGCGGGAAGACGGTAGAACTCCCGAAACTCGTCCAGCGATTCACACAACTCCGTGAGCCCCTGATCCGGAACCTGGTCCACTAGCAAGTGGCACAGAACCCGACGTATGACAAACTCCAGTTCAGTTTCGTGGGTCCACGGATTTGGACGTTTCAAACGCACGCCGTGCACGATCTGGACCTCAGGCCAATCGGAGCACCACCATACGCTTGCTTCGCTCGTGGCGTCTTCAGTTGTCTGGCGATTGGGGCTCCAGAGCGGTGTGGAGTCGGTCCTGAATGCACCACCGGAAGAGTCGCCCCGCCTGACGATTGAACTGGTCGAGGATGTTGATGGCATACTCTTTCTCCATCTGGCCTTCTACATGGAAATCACTGTCAATCAAAAAGCACTGTTCAGGTGTGGGTTCCGCGACAGCGATTCCGTGGCGGATCGTCACTTGCTCGCCTTCCTTGTTGAGGCGTATGACCACCTCTCGTGCCGCATGTGTAATGTCTTTTTCGATCTCTGCGGCGGATAGCTCGCCTGCGACATACGGATTGAGCAAATCAGACCACGGTGTCTTGCCCAATCCGATTTCCGATCGCAATATAACGTCCACATACCGCAAGCCGACCCTTGAGAAAAACGCCGGTCGATACTCGATGTAAAGGGCGTCGAGCAGCGTCCCAATGCGTTCACGGAATTCTTCCCATCGTCGATATGTAGTCGTTTTCAATGTGAGGAAGTCTCGGGTGAGCGTAGCTGACCAGTTTTCGTCGGACGACGTGAATTTGTGGTCGCCGATCGTGCCCGCTGGTGTTACCTTCCGCACAAGCTTCGCAAGTTCAGCGGGAATGCTCGACGGAAGTGGCAGCGAAGACCCCGGCCTTTCAACGTAGAACGGGTACTCAGCGCGAATCTTCTCCTGGAAGCCCGCCGGAGGCTCCGAATCAATGCGAAGGATCGGTGGGAACCGCACTTGGCAGATCACTTCGACAAGTGGGTTCTTCCGATAAACGACGCGCGGCGAGTCGGGGAACGGCATAACTTTTTTCCAGACAGCTTACCTCTCGGCCTCGTTCGCATGGCCGAAACGGGACCTGTAAATACTACGCGCGCGAGCGCATAAGGTTCCGAAGAGTATCAGCCCGAAGGGCCATTTGGTCAAGCATACTCTACTCGCCCTGCGGAGTGGGACAGGGCAATCGCATCTAATTCATCGCGGAGCATGGAGAAAATGGAAAATTGAAAATGAAAAATTGAAAATGTGGGTTTGGCGGCGTTGCCCAGTTTCGACTCTTCCCCCTTATCCTCATCTCTTCTCGTTTTTCTCTGCGCTCTCTGCGTTCATGAATTATCCAGGTTTAGCGGCGACAAGTCCGTAGCGTTTAGCGGCTCCCCAACGGGGAGCGCGAAAAAGGGGAGATGATAATACGGAGAACTGGGAAACAAAGAACTGAAAACGTCGCCAAGTCAGCATTTTCCATTTTCCATTTGCCGCGGCGGGTGGAACCCGCCCTGCAGACCAAAAAGAAAGCACCGCGAGCCTAATGGCGTACACGGTGCCTTCCGGAGGGGAAAGAAGCCGGTTTAGTGGCCCGAGGCCTAAACCTCAGACCCCTGAATAACCCCCTATGACGACTATTATTCTACGAGCCGAAACCCATCGAAGTTCACATTCAATTGTTTTCGGCACTCACTTTCACTTACCACCTTTATATCGGGTGTGCCCTCATATTCCTCTACAAAAAATTCTACATTTTCCAGGCGCCGAGGTTGCAACCTCCTATACATAATTAGCTGATAGGCACCGCAATCTTACAGAATCATGCAGAAATCCGCGAGATTCTCAGCACTGGGCATACCCGCAGGCTTCGCAGTTTACGCATCCTTCACTATACCTGAGCGAATTCTGGCATTCCGGGCAAAGCACCTTGAAACTCTCCATTTGCGAAACAGGCCCGCTCGCACCCTCTTCGGATACGAGCGGGTCCCGGGCTTCGCCGTGGCGCACTAACCGGCGACCGTGGCAGTTACCGTTTCCATTCCCCTTACCGTTACCGTTACCGTTACCGTTTCCATTGCCGTTGGCCTGGTCTTTGCCGTTCTGCCCGTTGGCTGGCACGGGCACTGGTTGATCCAGTTGCGACAAATCGAATTCGCCCAAAAGCAGAGTTCGAGTTCCAAAACAGGTTTTGGCCCGCGTGTAGCGTGTCAGAGCACGGGCCAGCCCATCGCCCAGGCTCATGATCTTGCCCTCGCGCGTGCTGACCTGCAAGTTGGAGCCGATGCCCTTGAGTTGCGAAATCACATGGTGCAACTCGCCACCAGACCGCAACCACAAGCTCACCAGCCGACAAATCGCCTCCAGATCGCTGTTGGCCAGGTCGCCTCCCTTGCCCAACTGAGCGAAGACCTCAAGTTCACGCCCGCTCTGCGGGTCGATGGTAATGTGCACGTGCATGTTCCCGAACGGAGTCATCTGCCGCATACGGATTCCGCTGGTGAATTCCGCCAGCGGCTGAGGCTCGCGCGGAGCCTCCACCACCACCCGCTTGACCTTCTCGACTATCCGAACCTCCGCTCGGGCAGCCGGCTGATCTTTCGCTTCCTTACCATGGGTCATCGGCTGATCCACGCGGCAGCCGTCCCGGTAGATGGTGACGCCTTTGCACCCGGCGTCGTGGCACAACTCATAAATGTGCTCGACGTCTTCGACTGTGGCATCGCGGGGGAAGTTGATGGTCTTGGAGATGGACGAGTCGCAATGCTTCTGCAACGCCGCCTGCATCCGCACGTGCCATTGCGGGGATATGTCGTGGGCACAAACAAAGACCCGTTTCAAATCGTCAGGAATCTCGGCGATATGGGCAAGCGTGCCGTCTCTGGCGATGCGATCCTTTAAGGCCTCACTGGCCAAGCCCCGCTCGACCAAGGCCTGCTCGAATATGGGGTTGGCCTCGACCATAGCCCCGACACCGTGCTCACGAAGCACGTTCCGGTGGAACACCAGCCCGAAAAGCGGCTCAACACCACCGGAGCATCCGGCAATAATGCTAATCGTTCCCGTCGGAGCCACGGTTGTGCAAGAGGCATTGCGCATCTTCTGGTGATAGCGAGTATCCCAAATGCTGCCCTCCCAGTTGGCGAAGCTACCACGCAGCTCCGCCAGCCGCATACTCTGGGCATGGGCACGATCATTCACGAAGCTCATGAACCGCTCGCCCCAGGCCACCCCCTCCTCGGTATTGTACCCCACCCCAAGCTCGAAAAGTGCGTCAGCCAAACCCATGATCCCCAACCCGATCTTGCGGTTGGCTTTGCACAACCGGTCGATCTGCGGCAACGGATAGCGGTTGGCATCAATCACGTCATCGAGAAAGCGGATGCTGTCATCGACCGTTTCCCCCAGCGCCTCCCAGTCCACCTCCGCCCATTCCGTGCCCGGGTTCCGGACGAACGCGCCGAGATTGATGCTTCCCAGGTTGCACGCTTCGTAGGGCAGCAGCGGTTGCTCGCCGCATGGGTTGGTGGCTTCGATACGCCCCAGGTGCGGCGTGGGGTTGTGCTCATTGATGCGATCCATGTAGACAACACCGGGTTCCCCGGTGCGCCAGGCGTGCGTGGTGATGATATCCCAGATATCCCCCATGGAATAAAATGCAGAGGGGTCCAGGCAGCCTTCCGCCTTCTCCACCGGGACCAGGGAATGAATGTTGTATTCCCAGACTCCGACATCCTTCGGGATGTAGTATTTGGCTCCGTTTCGCGGGTTGCGCACCACGTGCGGAGCCGTCGGGTCGGTGCGTTTGGCCTCCATCCAGGCATCTGTGACCTTCACGGATGTGTTGTAATTGGTGAACTGGTTCAGGTCCTGTTTGGCGTGGAGGAACTTGAGGATGTCGGGATGATCGATGTACATCATCCCCATGTTGGCCCCTCGCCTAAATGCGCCTTGTTGGATGGCGTTGGTGGCTTCGGAGAACGCCCGCCAGAAGCTGATAGGCCCACTGGTGGTCCCGCCGGAACTGCTGATGTAGTCGCCGGTAGGGCGGAGTTCATCGAAGGCGAAGCCGGTGCCGCCACCGGCTTTTTGGATCAGAGCGGTGTGCTTGATGGTGTCGAAGATTTCGTTGATGCTGTCGCCGACCGGAAGCACGAAACACGCGCTGAGCATGCCCATTTCTCGCCCCGCGTTCATCAACGTGGGGCTGTTGGGCATGAAACGGCGTTCCATCATCATGGAGTAGAAACGGTCTTCCCACTCGCTGCGTTGGACCGGGTCGTCGTCGTAGAGCAGTTCGACATTGGCGATGGTCTTTGCCACCCGCCGGAACAGGTCCGCAACTGTCTCGACACACTGACCTTTCTCGTCCTTTTTCAGGTACCGCGCCCGCAGAACCCGCAGACTGTTGCCCGTCCACTCCGCCTCGGAGTCTTTGACACCATCCGTGACAAAAGACACACAATCCGTTCTGATCCCCGCCATCGTGAACTCCATGCCGCCACCGGCTACGAGATAGTCCGCACTTCAAAAGATATCCCGCTCCCCACGGGGAGCGCAAAACAAGCGAGGCACAAAAAACGACTCGGCTGCATCAGCTTCGTCGCCTGCCCCTCACTAGGTCCTGTCTACGAGACCGAGGGCCAACTGCCCCGACATGTAGTAGGCATTCTATTAAATACCACAAGATATGCTAATGGTCAAATTAAATCACAGAATATTTTGACCCACTGGTAACGTATGCTCAACGAAGATGTTATGGCAGACGTGCAAGTCGCTCAGTAGGGTGGGTGGAGCTTCGCGCAGCGAAGCGAAACCCACCACGCCGACTCGGAACTTGGAACTCAGAGGCGGAAGGCGGGTAGAACCCGCCCTACAACTCGGTTGGTGGGTTCCACCTCGCTCCGCGAGGTTCCACCCACCCTACGTTTGATTGCCCTTCCGTTCAGCTTCAATAGAACATGCGCGGGATCATGTCGTTGGCCAATTGCGGGTTGCCGTCCAGTTGGTCCAAAAAGTCAGCTCGATAGCGGGCTTGGCGTTGGTTCCAGCGCCGGCGGTCGCGCCGGGACCATTTTTGTAGAAAACTGAGGTCTCGATCCAGGTGGGCGGCGTCGCGCTCGATCTGCTCCTCGATGAGTTTGACGGTGGCAGCCAACCGTTCAGGACCCTGGTTTTCACGGTCGCGCATCATCCCGCCGTAGGCCTTGATCCGGTCCAGCCGCACCTGTGTGGGAGCCTCCGCACGTGGATCAGTGCATCCGCCAAGACCGGCCAAAATGATAACCAGCGTCATCAGAATTGCGTGAGTTTCTTTCATTGCTTCCATCTACCACCCCAACTTTACCATCCAGTTATACATCGGTCCACCGCAAGGGTTTCAGGCGTAGGGCGGGTTCCACCACGGGGAAAATGGAAAATTAA
>JAGLWJ010000096.1 GCA_023133475.1 Phycisphaerae bacterium
GGGATGGGGAACGTGATGAATTGAGAATGGAGAATGGAGAATGGAGAATGGAGAATGGAGAATGGAGAATGGAGAATGGAGAATTGAGAAATCGTGGTAACGCGGGGGGGATGTTTAACCCGCATTTCTCACACCGCAGAGAGCGCGGAGATCGCAGAGTATTTTCTAGAAAGAAGTTACCGCTAAATTAGGGTGTGTCGGGTTTTGACAGTGTGTTTATTGTTGGGTCAACGCTAATTGCAATAACTCCTACCTCTCAACCCTCTGCGGTCTCTGCGTGCTCCGCGGTGAAATATCCGGTTTAACGGCGACAAGTCCACAACGTTTAGCGGCGACAAATCCACAACGTTTAGCGGCGACCCGAAGGGGAGCGTGTATATGGGAGCGTGTAAATGGGAGCGCGTAGAAAGAAGCATTAAAAACGGCGCATCATCGTTGTAGGGCGGGTTTCACCCGCCGCACCATGCCATAAAGGCGGGTGAAACCCGCCATGACGCCGATATTCGCTTGACCGGGGCAGCGGCACAGGCCACAATGTTTTGTCATCTGGTTGGTAATTGTTCGAGACTCCTTCACATGGATGAACTGCCATGAAACTGGATACCATCATCACCGGTGGAACATTGGTCACGACTTCGGGTAGGACGCGGGCTGATCTTGGCATTGGGGGCGAGAAGATCGTTGCGATCGGGCGCAATCTGGCGAGCGTCAGCAAAGATGCCCGCATCATCGACGCCAAAGGCTTATATGTCATCCCGGCGGGCGTGGACGTGCACGTGCACCTGGATTTGCCGTTTATGGATTCCAATTCGTCGGACGACTACAACACCGGCACCAGGGCGGCGGCACGGGGCGGAATTACCACGGTGGTCGACTTCGCTATTCCCTATGGCGAGGAAACCATGAACCAGGCAGTCGACAACTGGTTCAAAAAGGCTGAGGGGATTGCCTGCGTGGACTACGGCTTTCATGGCACGATCACGAACCATCGGCGGCATCTTCCGGAGTTGCCGCGGCTGATCGAGCGCGGCATCCCCACCGCCAAGGAGTTCATGATCTACGCCAACATGGGTTGGCAAAGCGACGACGACGGCATCTTTGCCGCCCTGGAGGAATGCCGGCGGCTGGGGGCCATGCTGATGATCCATGCCGAGTCGTCCAGCGTGCTGAGCCTGCTGACGTCGCGGGTTGACAACCCCGAGGACAAGAAGAAGTACGGCGCACGGTTGCACACCATGACCAGGCCTCACTATGTCGAGACCGAAGCCGTTCAGCGGGCTATCAAGTGGTGTGAGGTCACCGGGGGCAAGCTGTTCATCGTGCATCTGTCCACCGGCCCGGGGGCGGATTTGGTGAAGGAGGCGCAGGGCCGTGGTGTCAATGTGTTGGCGGAGACCTGTGCCCACTATCTGGTGTTGGACGATTCGGTGTTCGGGCGCAAGGACGGGCATCTGTTCGCCTGTCAACCGCAGGTGAAGACCAAAGCCGACCAGAAACGTTTATGGCAGGGGTTGCGCGAGAACACCTTGTGCAATGTCTCGACCGACACGTGCACTTTCACCACCAGGCAGAAGTCGATCTGGAATGGCGACTACAGCAAGATTCCCATGGGGATGCCGGGTTTGGAGACCTTACTGCCGATCGTGTACACCCATGGCGTATTGAAGCGGCAGCTCACTCTGGAGCAGTTCGTGCGAAAGTGCTGCACCGACCCAGCCAAGGTCATGGGCATGTATCCCCGCAAGGGCAGCCTGGAGGTGGGCACCGACGCGGACATCGCCATCATCCATCCGACCCGGCGGATCAAGGTTGACTGGCACAAGATGGAGACCAACGCCGACTGGAGCCCATACCAGGATTGGGAGTTAGCCGGCTTTGCCGAGACCACGCTTTGCCGTGGTGCGGTGATAGTGGAGGACTACAAGTTCACCGGCCAAAATGGCCACGGTTGCTTCGTGCCTCGCAAAAACCCCGGAAACCAGTAGGGTGGGTGGAACCTCGCGGAGCGAGGTGGGTTTCGCCCGCCTGCGGCGGGCTCCACCCACCCTACGGGGGATTCTTCGTCCGGCCTTCTCACCCGGCATAAATGCCGGGCCTGGCGCGAGTTATTCATCATGCAGAAGGACACTTAATGGTGAAGCCGGGAACCGCTCTTAAGCGATCCCCGGCCTCGGTGTGCTTCACCTTGGAAAGGTCAAAACGTTCCGCTCAACGCCGCACCGCAGGAACAGCGAGGCGAAGTAGATCGTCTTTTTCATACATCCTGCACATGTCGCAAGTGGTGTCCGGGCCAAGCCAGAAACCCCAGCCTTCGAAGCACTCAATCGCGGTCAGGATTTCGCAGGTGCCGTCGTTGAAACAGCAAGCACCCTCATCCTGAGGCGGGATGTCGCACATGTCGCAGGTGCTGTCCGGGCCTAGCCAGATTCCACCAGCAGTTCCCGGGGCGCCGTAGCACTCGAGTTCCGTGGTGATCTCACAGGTGCCGTCGAAGTAGCAGCAGGCACCGGTCGGATCAGGCTCATCGCACATATCGCAGGTGGTGTCCGGGCCTAGCCATCTGCCCTGAACCTCGAAGCACGCCATCTCAGTCAGAATCTCGCACGTGCCGTCGTTGAAGCAGCAAGCACCCTCATCCTGCGGCGGGACGTCGCACATGTCGCAAGTGGTGTCCGGGCCAAGCCAGAAACCCCAGCCTTCGAAGCACTCAATCGCGGTCAGAATCTCGCAGGTGCCGTCGTTGAAACAGCAAGCACCCTCATCCTGAGGCGGGATGTCGCACATGTCGCAGGTTGTGTCCGGGCCTAGCCAGATTCCACCAGCAGTTCCCGGGGCGCCGTAGCACTCGAGTTCCGTGGTGATCTCACAGGTGCCGTCGAAGTAGCAGCAGGCACCGGTCGGATCAGGCTCATCGCACATGTCGCAGGTGCTGTCCGGGCCTAGCCATCTGCCCTGAACCTCGAAGCACGCCATCTCGGTCAGAATCTCACACGTGCCGTCGTTGAAGCAGCAAGCGCCCTCATCCTGCGGCGGGATGTCGCACATGTCGCAAGTGGTGTCCGGGCCTAGCCAGATGCCCCAATTGGTCCCAGGTGCGTAGCACTCGAACTGCGTGGTGATCTCGCAGGTGCCGTCGAAGTAGCAGCAGGCACCTTCATCCTGCGACGGCCACTCGCACATATCGCAGTTCGTGTCCGGCCCGAGCCAGAAGCCCTTCGCACTCCAGCAATCCTGCGCTGTCAGAATTTCACAACCCGTGCCGTTGGTGAAACAACAGGCACCGGTCACAACGAACTCCGCACGCTCCACAGAGAGCCCTGCCTCTGCGGACCGTGTGACCGCCAAGGCTGAGTTCGTACAGAAGAGTGCGACCCCAAACATACATAACCCAATTTTCCATTTCATTTAACCTACCTCCTCGTCAGTAACAATTGAATTTTCAAACCCGGGCATAAGTCAGATGCCCGCCTTTCACATCCCCGTCCACCATCGTGCTCTTGCGGGACCAGCGGTTCGCCGTTTCTCTCCCGCCCCGGCCGGCCGGCAACAGGAATAAACCGTTTGGTTCAACCACCAAGGTATAGACAGCATTCCCCGCCTTTTGGCGCCAAAGTCGTCTTTTTTCGGATTGTTCACCCTGGACAGGCGAGAAGGCGGGTGGAACCCGCCCTACAACTCGAACCAATCAGTACCGCGACCGTCTGGGGTGGTTCAGGGCTTTAGCCCTCTGGGGACACGAATCATGTCGGGCATTCGCGTCCCCCACCGCTAA
>JAGLWJ010000097.1 GCA_023133475.1 Phycisphaerae bacterium
ATGATCCGGTAGCCAATGTCTATGTTGTCGAGGCATCGGGTGGTGCGTTGCTTTCGGCGGCGCGGTTGAACTGGGTGCGGCAAGTCGAGTTGGCTAAGCACGCCGGAACGCACGATGGACCCGGTCTGGGCTACTCTCCTGCGGACAGTCGTGAGTTGGTCAGCGCTCCACAGGCCCACTTTGCCTACGACGGCAGCGGTGTGCGTGTGGGCGTGCTGGATACGGGGATATGGGCGGATCATGATGACTTCGGCGGGGCTATTGCGTGGCAATACGATCAGGAGACCGGGCAAAGCATCGCCCCGGACAGCGATGGGCATGGTACGCGGGTGGCTGGTGTTATCGGCGGTCGGGGTGTTCGACTGCCCGCCACCAGGGGTGTTGCGCCGGGTGCTCTGCTGTATGTCGCCAAAGGGCACGAAGTCGATTTGGGGAGCAACCTCTGGGGCTACGATCCGGGCGATGCTTTCGATCAGTTTTTAGGCCAGGAGGTTTTTCTGGTCAACAATTCGTGGGGGACGCGGCTCGATGCTCCTCCCGACAATCCCTGGAACTTCGGGTACGACAGCGCGGCGGCTCTTGCCGACGCCTATGCGGATAACGAAGCCTTGACGCTGATCTTCTCCGCCGGCAATGAGGGGGACAGCGGGGCTACGATCACCGAGCCCGGGGTTGGCAAAAACGTCATCACCGTGGGGGCAGTTTCGTATACCAACGACGGGGACAGCGGGGGCGTCGGCCGAGTCCCGTGCTACAGTAGCCGTGGCCCCACCGCCGACGACGGGCGACTTAAGCCTGATGTTGTGGCTCCTGGTGGGGATGCTGCACAGTACACGGGCGATTGCGTGTGGTCCGATCACGATTACGGTGTTGTAACTTGCAACGCCCAGACCAACGGAGTGTGGCTGGATAGTCCGGATCAGCGCTGGGGGCTGAATCCGCCGGAAAGCTTCTATACCCGCCAAGCGGGCACGAGTATGGCTGCCCCGCATGTGACGGGTATTGCCGCGATGCTTTACCAGGCTTACGGCGATGATTTTCCTTATGATGACGGCTTGGTCCCGCGCGACATCAAGGCTTTGCTGGTGGCCAACGCCATGCCGATTCACGATTATGGGACCAACCCGGTGAACGGCTATGCCAACACGGACACCGGCTACGGCCTGGTGGATGCCTACTATACCTTATTTGATATCGCCCCGGAAAAGCTGATGCTGCTTTGGGGTCATGGCGGCGTGGTGGAAACGACCGCCAACAGCCAGGACTGGAGCTTTTATGTAACCAGCGGAGTCCGCCGGCTGGCGGTGGTGCTGTGCTACGAAGATGACGAAGGCGAAGAGCACGACGGCGATGCCCTGAAAGACGATCTGGATTTGACGCTGAAGGCTCCGAATGGGACGGAGTTTACCTTCACGCTGCCCGCCGGGGTGAGCATGGAGAGCCCGCTGGAGAAGATCGTGGTGAACACGCCGTCGGTCTTCGGCACGGGCGAATGGACCGCGACCGTCACCGGGGCGGAGTGGAACGAATTGCTCGACCCGTTCGAGTTCCAGCGCTACACCATCGTTGTCACCGCTTACTATATCGATCCCTATTCGCCTTCGATTTCCGTGGAAACAGCAGAGACGATCGACATTGCCCCCGGCGAAGCGTTTTCGGTAAGCGCGACGATCGCCAACCTCAACGGTCTGACGGCGGCTGGCATTACGGCTGAGTTGAGCGGTGACGCGGTTTTCGGCGGAGACGTTAACACCACCCAATTCGTGGGCAATATCGTCGGCAAGGACTCGACAAAACAGATCGAATTCACCGGCTTGGTGGCTCCCGAGACCGTTGGGCAGCATACCTTGACTCTGACGGTGTCGGGTGTGAACCGGAACCTCGCCAATGCGGTGCAAACGATTCAGGTGAACGTCGGAACGGAGTTGCCCAGCGGCGGCCCACAGGTGACCGTGACCTCGCCGGTGGACGGCGGCCCACTGGTCAGCCAGAACGTGCCCGTTCGAGTCCGCTTCAGCACGACGATGGATATTGCCAGCTTCGATACGGGCTCGTGTGCGGTGGTGGGCAGTTCCTCGGGGTTGATGGACGGGGTTTACGCGCTGGACGGTAGTTTGCGCGAAGTCACTTTCTACCCGGAATCGGATTTCGTGCTGGATGAGACCATCACGGTTACGCTCAATGAAGACATCATGTCTGACGGGGGTGAGCGGTTGACCCCGCATTCGTTTGCTTTTCACATTCTCCCCAGCCCGATGCCGACGGTGGAGCACAGCGGCACCTTGTCTTCCCACGAAGTCTGGCAGTCTGACAGCGTGCACATCGTCACCGGCAACGTTACCATCCCGGCGGACCTATCGCTTACCATAACCCCGGGCACGGTGGTGAAGTTCAACGCTGTTGATACGTCGAGTTCCTACTCGAACATATATCGCTACAACTTGCTCGTGCAGGGCACCCTGGATGCTCAAGGCACACCGGGGGCCCGGGTGGTGTTCACCAGCAGCCGGGACGACATGTACGGCGGTGACACCAACGGAGACGGGGCCGGCAGTTCCCCGGGCACCGGCAACTGGGGCGCGATCAAGTTCACCTCTTCAACCCTGAACACGTTGCAAGATGCGCTGGTTCGCTATGGTGGAGTAGGCCGCACATACCGTTCTGATTACTACGATACGCAGATGATCTGGATCGAGGGCGCTGCGTCGTTGACCATCCAGGATTGTGTGATCGAGCGGGCATACGATAAGGCCCTCTACGTCAACGACGCCAACTGCGATTTGACGCTCAGCGGTGGTGCGATCAGCAGCAGCGGGAAGGGGGCGTACCTGGTCAGTGCCGCCACGATGAACATGAGCGGATGCACCATCGACGGCAACGGGTATGGCGTGTACCAGGCCGGCAACTCGGTCTGGAATCTGACGAACAACACGTTTGCGGGCAACACGTATCCCATTTACCAGGCGAATTCGGACCTGCTGATCTACAGCGGCAACACCATCACCAGCAACACCTATCAGGCGATTGCGGTCAGTGGGACGTTGACGGGAGACGTGATGTGGGAGAACGTCCAGGACCTTGATCTGGCGTACCTGCTGATCGGTGACGTGACGGTTCCGGCGGCTGTGACGCTGACAATCGGTGCGGGTGTGGTGGTGAAGTTCCAGGCGGTGGATACCTCGAGTTCCTACTCAAACATCTACCGGAACGACATCATCGTGGACGGGGTGCTGAATCTGCAGGGGACCAGCGAGTTGCCGGTGGTGTTCACCAGCGACCGCGACGACAGCTACGGTGGCGACACCAACGGAAACGGGGATGCCAACTCGCCGGCCAAGGGCAATTGGGGGGCGATCCGCTATCAGGGCAGTGCTGCCAACGTGCTTCACGATGCGGTGATACGCTATGGTGGGGTGGGCTATACATACCGTTCTGACTACTACGACAAGCACCTGGTGTGGATCAAGAATAACGCCTGTGTGACGATCCGGGACTGCGTCATCGAGCAGGCCTACGAGAAGGCGGTGTTTGTGGAGGACGACTCCGAGGTCACCGTCCAAGACAGCGCGATTCGCAACAGTTCATACGGCATTTATATTCAAGAGACCGCCGCGGCTGATATCGAGGGCAGCACGCTGGAGAGCAACAGCTACGGCATCTACCAGGCGGGATCATCTCAGCTTGCCGTGACGGGCAACACCCTCACGAGTAATACGTACCCGGTTTACCAGGGGGCCACCGACATCGTGTACAGCGGAAACACGGTTACGGGGAACACGTATCAAGCGATCCTCGTTGGGGGAACCCTGGTGAGTGACGTGGCCTGGGACAACATCCAGGACCTTGATCTGGCGTACGTCGTGGTCAGTGACGTTACGGTTCCAGCGGCTGTGACGTTGACGGTGGATGCGGGCGTGGTGGTGAAGTTCCAGGCGGTGGATACCTCGAGTTCCTACTCAAACATCTACCGGCACGACATCATTGTAGATGGGGTGCTGAACCTGCTGGGGACCAGCGAGTCGCCGGTGGTGTTCACCAGCGACCGCGACGACACCTACGGTGGGGACACCAACGGGGACGAGGAGGCCAGTTCGCCGGGCAAGGGCAACTGGGGGGCGATCCGCTATCAGGGCATCGCTGCCAACACACTGCACGATGCGGTGATACGCTATGGCGGAGTGGGCTATACCTACCGTTCTGATTACTACGACAAGTACATGGTGTGGATCAAGAACAACGCCTGTGTGACGATCCAGGACTGCGTGATCGAGCAGGCCTACGACAAGGCGGTGTTTGTCGAGGACGACAGCGAGGTTATCCTCCAGGACTGCACCGTTCGCAATAGCGGCTACGGCATCTATATTCAAGAGACCGCCACGGCTGACATCATCGGCAACCTGCTGGACAGCAACAGCTACGGCATCTACCAGGCGGGATCGTCTCAGCTCACCGTGACTGGAAACACCGTCACAAACAATACATACCCGGTTTACCAGGGAGCCACCGACATTGCATACAGCGGGAACATTGTCACGGGGAACACGTATCAGGCGATCCTGGTTGGTGGGACGTTGATCGGGGACGTGACATGGGACAACGTCCAGGAATTTGACCTGGCGTACCTGGTGCAGAGTGACGTGACCGTTCCGGCGGATGTTACGCTGACGATCGATCCGGGTGTGGTGGTGAAGTTCCAGGCGGTGGACGCGGGTGGCTCGGGCCAGTATCGCTACCGGTATGACATCATCGTGGACGGCGTGTTGAATGTGCTGGGGACGAGCCTTTCGCCGGTGGTGTTCACCAGTAGCCGCGACGATGCTTATGGGGGTGATACCAACGGGGACGAGGGCGCAAGCTTACCGGCCAAGGGCAATTGGGGCGCGATCCACTATCGGGGCAGCGCTACCCATGCGCTCAACAATGCCGTGTTGCGCTACGGTGGGGTTGGATACACCTATCATTACGCCAATAACTACTACGACACACAAATGGTTTGGGTGTCGAACGATGTTTCGCTGACGATTCAGGACTGCGTGATCGAGCAGTCGTACCAGAAGGCAGTGTTTGCCGAAGACGACTCCGCGGTTACCATCCAGGACAGCACTGTTCGCACCAGCGCATACGGAATTTATGTTCAGGAGACCGCCACGGCCGACATCGCCGGCAACACGCTGGACAGTAACAGCTACGGCATCTACCAGGCCGGCTCGTCGCAGCTCATCGTGACCGGCAACGCCATCACCAACAATACCTATCCGGTTTACCAGGGGTATGCCGATCTGGTCTACACTGATAACACGGTCACGGATAATACGTATCAAGCGATTCTCGTCGGAGGGGTGCTGGTGCATGACGTGGCCTGGGACAACGTCCAGGAACTTGATCTGGCATACCTGGTGATCAGTGACGTGACGATTCCGGCTGATCTGACGTTGACGATCGCTCCTGGTGTCGTCGTCAAATTCATGGCGGTGGACGCGGGTGGATCGGGCCAGTACTGCTACCGGCATGACATCTTTGTGAATGGGGTGTTGAACCTGCAGGGGACAAGTGGTTTGCCGGTGGTGTTCACCAGTAGCCGTGACGACACCTATGGAGGTGATACCAACGGAGACGGGGATGCAAGTTCGCCGGCCAAGGGCAATTGGGGGGCGATTCACTATCAAGGCAGCGTTGCCAACGTGCTCCACGATGCGGTGCTACGCTATGGTGGAGTTGGGCACACCTACCATTACGCCAACTACTACTATGACACTCAAATGGTCTGGATATTGAATGAGGCTTCGGTGACGATCCAGGATTGTGTCATCGAGCAGGCGTACCAGAAGGCTGTGCTTGTCGAGGACGACTCCACGGTTAGCATCCAGGACAGCACCGTTCGCAACAGCTCATACGGCGTTTATATTCAGGAAGCTGCCACAGCCGACATCAACAGCAACGCCCTGGAGAGCAACAGCTACGGCATCTATCACGCCGGCTCGTCGCAGCTCACCGTGACCGACAACACTATTGCGAACAATACCTATCCGGTTTATCAGGGGTACGCCGATCTGGTCTACAGCGGCAATACGGTCACGGACAACACGTATCAAGCGGTCCTTGTCGGGGGAACACTCGTATATGACGTGGTCTGGGACAACGTCCAGGAACTTGATCTGGCATATCTGGTGATCAGTGACGTGACGATTCCGGCTGATCTGACGTTGACGATCGATCCTGGGGTCGTCGTCAAATTCATGGCGGTGGACGCGGGTGGCTCAGGCCAGTACTGCTACCGGCATGACATCTTTGTGAATGGGGTGTTGAACTTGCAGGGGACGAGCGGTTCGCCGGTGGTGTTCACCAGCAGCCGCGACGACACCTATGGAGGTGATACGAACGGTGACGATGACGACAGTTCGCCGGCCAAGGGTAATTGGGGGGCGATTCACTATCAAGGCAGCGTTGCCAACGTGCTCCACGATGCGGTGCTACGGTACGGTGGAGTGGGGCACACCTACCATTATTCCAACTACTACTATGACACCCAAATGGTCTGGATATTGAATGAGGCTTCGGTGACAATCCAGGACTGTGTCATCGAGCAGTCCCACGAGAAGGCTGTGCTTGCCGAAGACAACTCCGCGGTTGCCATCCAGGATAGCACCGTTCGCAACAGCTCATACGGCATCTATGTTCAGGAGTCTGCCACGGCCGACATCAATAGCAACGCTCTGGAGAGCAACAGCTACGGTCTCTACCAAGCCGGTTCGTCGCAGCTTATCGTGACTGATAACACCTTCACGAACAATAGCTACCCGGTTTACCAGGGTGGCACCGATCCGATCTACAGCGGCAACACCATCACGGGCAACACGTATCAAGCGATCGCCGTGGGAGGAACGCTGGCGCATGACGTAGTCTGGGAAAACGTGCAGGAGCTTGACCTGCCGTACTTGGTGATCAGTGACGTGACGGTTCCAGCCGCACTGACGTTGACGATCGAGGGTGGGATCGTGGTCAAATTCCTGGCAGTGGACGCCGGCGGCTCGGGCCAATATCGCTACCGGCATGACATCATTGTGGATGGTATGTTGAGCTTGCAGGGGGCGAGCGGTTCGCCGGTGGTGTTCACCAGCAGTCGCGACGACACCTACGGTGGCGATACCAACTCCGACGCTGATGCGAGTTCGCCGGCCAAGGGCAATTGGGGAGCGATCCGCTATCAGGGCAGTGTCCCCAACGTGCTGCACAATGCCGTGCTACGCTACGGTGGAGTGGGGCACACCTACCATTACGCCAACTACTACTACGACACCCAAATGGTGTGGGTCAAGAACGACGCTTCCGTAACGATCCGGGACAACACCATCGAGCAGGCGTATCAGAAGCTCGTCTATATCGAGGGCCAAGCGCAGGTTTTCATGCGCGACAACTGGATGACATCAGCCACCCGTGGTATTCAGATGGTGGGCACCTCGGATGTGGTGGTGCTGTTCAGCACTATATTTGACTGCACCGATAACGCCATTCGTGTTGAAGGAAGCGCCGTGGTGGACGTGCACAAATGCAACCTGTTGTCCTCGTGCCCGTATGGGATCTACAACGCCGGGACGGTCGAGGTGGATGCCGAGCACAATTATTGGGGGGCCGCGGACGGCCCTGGACCGGTTGGGCTTGGCGGGGGCAGCGGAGTGACCGAGCTGGTTGATTACGATCCGTGGGAAAGCGAGATTGTCCCGCCCGGCTATGCGACCCCGGTGATCACCTCGATACCGAACCTCACCGGTGTGTTTGGGCTCCCATACGAATATGACCCCGACGGCTGTGCGTCAGCCACGGCGACCGGAACGCTGGTGTGGTCCAAACGCCGCGGGCCTGATGAGTTCCAGATCGACAGTGCGACGGGTTGTATCACCTGGACACCATCACAGCCTGGCCCGATCGTTATCTCGATCGAGGTGGCTGACGATGTGAGCATGGACGTGCAATCGTTCCAGGTGATGGTCGCAGGTTCCGGTGGCGATGCCGACGCACCTCGCGTCGAGTCGTTCAGCCAGGCTGAAATCGGAGGCGGGGAAGGGACCTGGGACGCGGAGCTGACCGTGGTCTTCAGCGAGAACGTGGGGGTTTCGTGGTTCGATGTTGCCATCCTGGACAGTGGTGACAACATGATACTGCCGGACTCGCTTGGCTATCACTTCTCGACTCACACGCTGACCATCGAGGTGAGCGACCTCAACGAGGGTGAGACATACTGGCTGGTTTTGTTCGAGACGATCACCGACGACGCCAGGAACCCGTTGGACGGCGAGTTCGACGGGTCCACCTTCCCATCGGGAGACGGAGTGGCCGGCGGCGACTTCTTGGCAAGTTTCTCCAAGACGGTGTACAGGTCGGGTGACTTCGACAGAGATGGCGACATCGACCTGGACGATTACGTGAGATTTGTGTGCTGTATGGGTGGCCCAGAGGTTAGCCAGGAAGACGGGTGGAACCCGCCCTACGACGGGGGCGGTTGCACGCAGGGCCAGTTTGATATTGCGGATATGGACGGAGATGGCGATGTCGATATGTTCGACCTTGCCTGGTTCCAGGAGTATTTCACGGGGGCGAAGTAGGCGCCAGAGCCCGCCCCGACCGATCCGGGTGTGGTGGGTTGCCTGCCTGTTCAGAAACGATAGCCCGAGAATACGTTGTGTAATACGGGAAAGGGTATCAAGATGAAACTTGCGAAGATCGCGATTATGGTAATGTGTGTGAGCACCAGCCTGTGCCAAGCTTCCACACGGAGCGACTGCAACAGCAACGGTATACCAGACGAGTACGAGGCGGGTTCGGTGCTTGAGGAGGCCAAGCTGGTCGCCGCCGATGCTGCCGCTGGTGACACGTTTGGATTCTCGGTCTCCGCGAGCGAGCAGGTTGCCCTCGTCGGCGCGCGCGCCAGTGACAGAGCCGGTCTGGACTCCGGGGCGGCTTACGTCTTTCGGCGTAGCGGGGTGCTCTGGGAGCAGGAGGCCTGCCTCACCGCCTCCGACGCCACGGATCAGGCTTTGTTTGGTGCAGCCGTGGCAATTGACGGAGTTGATGCGGTGATCGGTGCGCCCAAAGCCAGCGTTGCGGGCAAACAGCGCGGGGCTGCTTACGTCTTCCAGTTCACCGACTCTCAGTGGCAGCAACAGACAAAACTCACCGCAAGCGACGCCGCGATCGAGGACATGTTTGGCCTGTCCGTCTCGATCGACGGAGACGTGGTAGTCGTCGGGGCACCGGGTAAGCACGACGGAGTGGGGTGCTATTGCGGTGCAGCCTACGTCTTCCGGCACAACGGAATGGTGTGGGAGCAAGAGGCTAAGCTCTCCGCCGCCGACCACGCTGCCGGTGATTTCTTCGGGGTCTCCGTGGCGGTCTCCGCGGACCTGATCATCGTCGGAGCCTATTTGCACGACGACGGGACGGTTTGGGATACGGGAGCGGCATATGTGTTCAGGCACAACGGGTCCGGTTGGGAGCAGGAGGCCAAGCTCACCGCCGCCGACCATGCCGCGGGCGATTACTTCGGGTTCTCCGTCGCAGCAAGTGGGCAAGTGGTGCTCGTCGGTGCGTGGGGTGACGACGACGACGGAACCGATTCCGGATCAGCCTACATGTTTCGATACAACGACACGGTTTGGGAACAGGTGGCCAAGCTCACCGCCGCCGATGCCTCCAGTGGAGATGGATTCGGGAACTCCGTCTCGATGTACGGGCACCTGGTGCTCGTCGGTGCACCGGGCGATGCCGACAGTGGGGATTTCTCCGGTTCATCCTACATCTTCAGCCACGACAATTTGATCTGGTTGCAGCAGGCAAAAGTCACCGCCTCCGACGCCGCCGGCGGCGACTTCTTCGGCCACGCCGGGGCAATCACCGGAAGCACGATCATCACCGCAGCCCCCTACGACGGCGATGCGGGAGCCGACTCCGGTTCGGTGTATGCCTTTGCCTTCAGGACCGATTGCAACTCCAACGGTGTGCTGGACGAGTGCGACATCGCAGCCGGGACCAGCACGGACTGCAACGGCAATAACCTTCCAGACGAGTGCGACCTCGACATAGGCCAAAGCGCCGACTGCAACACCAATGCCATCCCGGACGAATGCGATATCTCCGCCGCCACCAGCCGGGATTGCAACTTCAACGGTATCCCCGACGAATGCGAGCCGGATGACGACTGCAACGAGAACGGCTTGCAAGACTTCTGCGACATCTACGCCGGCACCAGCACGGACTGCAACACCAACGCAATCCCGGACGAGTGCGACATCGCCGGTGCCACCTCGCATGACTGCAATACCAATAGCCTGCCGGACGAATGCGACATCCTCGCCGGCACCAGCGCCGACTGCAACAACAACGACATGCCGGATGAATGCGAATCGCAGGCTGATTGCAATGCCAACGGCATTCAAGACATCTGCGATATTTACGCCGGCACCAGCGCCGACTGCAATACCAACGCGGTTCCCGACGAGTGTGACATCGCCGGCGCCACTTCAGATGACTACAACGGCAACGACGTCCCCGACGACTGTGAACCCGCGGACCTGACCCCGCCCGAGACGATCATCACCCTGGGCCCGGCCGATGGAACAGTGTTGGGTGTCACGGACGTAACCTTCGAGTGGACCGGCACGGACAACTTCGCGTTGGTCGAGCATCTGACCTTCTCGTCATGTTTCTGGTCGGGTTGTGATCCCAGCAGCGGCCCCTTTAGTGACGAAACTTCTCACATGTTCCACTCGCTGGACGAGGGGACCGTCACCATCAAAATTACAACCCGTGACCCGGCAGGCAACATCGACCCCACGCCTGAAGTTCGCAGCTTTACAATTGACCTGACCCCACCGGAGATCGTCGGGCATGTGCCCACAGGCGATGTGTATGTGCCGGTCGATTATGTGGACCTGACCTTCGATGAGGAAATCAACGGCGATACGTTTACGGTTAGTGACGTCGATCTGGTCGGGCCTGATGGGCCTATTGGTGTCAATTGGCCTGTCTATCTGGGCGACAATGTCTGGCGGATCGGTTTCGTATCGCAGGACACCGAAGGCCAATACACCATCACCGTGGGGCCTAATATCACCGACGCGGTCGGCAATGGGATGGAGGCATCCTATACCGGTGACTTCACCATCATGCTGCCGGACCTGATGGTTAATAGCATTACCATCCCGGCGGATGCTCTTACCGAGCAGGAAATCGAAGTCAGTTGGGCGACAACCAACGGCGGTGATGGTTCGGCTACCGGGAGTTGGCAGGACTGTGTCTATCTGTCCGACGACGATGCAATCGGTGGTGACACACTGCTGGGGTGCTTCGTGCGCCCGGTGGAACTGGAGTCTGGTGGGTCCTACGACACGGCTGCGATGGTGACCATCCCGGAACTGTTGCCGGAGGGTGACTACTGGATCATCGTGATAACCGACGGGCAGGAGGAACTGGTCGAATTGGTGGAGGGTGTCGAGAACAACGGGCTGGTCAGTGCGGCGCCCATTGCTCTTACGCTGTTTCCGCGCCCGGACCTGCAAATAACCGGGTTGACCCCGCCGCCGGACATTCCGTCGGGGGCATGGGTCGAGGTCACCTGGACGGTGACCAACATGGGCAACGCCCCGGCGATCGGGCCTTGGAATGAGAGGATTTCCGGCTCTACCGACGACATCATCGGCGACGACAATGCCGGCTCGAATGAGTACCGCTATGCCGGTGTGTTGGCCCCGGGCGAGAGCATCGTGCGGGTGGAGATATATCAGGCGCCGGGGACGATACCTCCGGGCGGGTTCTGGATCGTGGTGTGCGCCGATACCGGTGACGAGGTCCCCGAGCAGGCAGAGGACAACAACTGCGCCATCGCCGAGGTGTGTATCGACTGCCTGCAGCCGGACCTGGTGGTCAGCAGCATAGTGGCCCCTGCCGAGGCGACCGGGTTCATCAACGTCAATTGGACGGTTCTCAACGACGGTAATGGGACCGCCCACGGCTACTGGCGGGATCGGGTGTACCTCTCCGCGGATAGCGAGGTCGGGGGCGACGATATTCTGGTGGGTGAGTTCCAGCAGATAGGCCCGCTGGATGTGGCGGAAAGCTATACGGACGGGGGGCCGGTGAGCATCCCGGTCGAACTGGAAGGGGCCTATTACCTGGTGGTGACGACCGATGCGCTAAATAACGTGCCCGAGCCCGGCGGCGAGAACAATAACTCACTGGTCAGCAGCAACGGTGTCAACATCAGTCAGCCAGACCTGCCGGACCTGGTCGTGTCGCAGCTTACCGCGCCGACGGAGGTGGTGACCGGTGAGACGATTACGGTCACCTGGACGGTGTCCAACGCCGGCGAGCTGGCGGCGGATGGGGCGTGGATCGACCGGGTGTATCTCTCCGACGACGATCAGTACGATGCCGGTGACACTACCATGGCGTTGTTTGCCCCTCCGGGCCTGCTGGGTGCGGGCGAGACGTACCCGGGCTCGGTGGAGTTCGCAATGCCCGAGACGCCGGGGGACTACTGGGTGATCGTCTACACCGACGTCAACGATAACATCGAGGAGGGTGCCGACGACGACAACAATACCCGTGTCTCTTCTATTGTGGTGAGCCCCGCCCCGCGCCCGGACCTGCTGATGGTCGAGGTGATCGCGGAGGCCACCGGCGTGGCGGGTAGCGAGGTTACCGTGCAATGGACGGTGCGCAACGACGGCGAGGCGGAAGCGACCGGTATGTGGACGGATCGGGTGTACATCTCGACCGACGCGGTGGTGGGTGACGATCTGCAATTGGGCCAGTTCTATCAGAGCGACCCGCTGGAGGTTTCCAATGAGTACACCCGCCAGGAGTATGTTACGGTCCCGATCACGTTCGAGGGCCACTACTACTTCCTGGTGGTGACGGATGCGTACGACGAGTTGGACGAAGGCCCGGATACTGCCGCCAACCAGCGCTTCACGGGCCAGACCACCGAGATCGTGCAACCGGACCTTCCGGACCTGACGGTCACGATGCTGACCGCGCCGGCGACCGGGTTCACTTCCGAGAACATTGAAGTGAGCTGGGAGGTCAGTAACATCGGTGAGTGGACAGCGGTGGGTCACTGGAAAGACCGGCTTTATCTCTCCACGAACAATCAGTGGGATGCGAGCGATCTCCTGCTCGGCTGGGTGGATATCGATGTGCCTCTGGTTGACGGCACGAGCTATGTGGCTGGTGGTGACTACCGGCTTCCGCCTCAAGCCGGCACGTACTGGCTGATCGTGATCACCAACGCCGACGGTGACGTGGAGGAGGGCACGGCTCTGGCTAACAATACATACGTTTCACCGTCCACGATCACGGTGGAGCACCCGCCGTGCCCGGACTTGCAGGTGCTGAGCGTTGAGCCTCCGGCTACGCAGGTTGCCGGCGAGCCGGTGGAGGTCACCTGGACGGTGGCCAACACCAGCAGCAGCATCCCGGCGAGCGGCCCGTGGTATGAGCGGATTTACGTTTCGCCCAATGCGCAGATCGGCGGCGATTCGCTGGTGGCGAACGTTTTTTATGACGAAACGCTTCAACCGGGCGAGAGTGTGGTGCGGACCTATGAGCTGAGCACCCCGTACATGCCCGACGGGTACTACCTGGTGGTGTGCGTGGATGGTGGCTCGCATGTGGACGAGACCAACGAGAACAACAACTGTGCGATTACCGCCACCGCGTCGCACATCGTGTTGCCCGATCTGGCGGTTTCGGATGTGGTGGCTCCGGCGGAGGCGTATGCCGGCTCGGTAATCCCGATCAGTTGGACGGTGACCAACATCGGCGGGGCAAGCACGGAGCCGTTCCACTGGGTTGACGCGGTGTACATGTCGCACGACGGCCAGAGCACCCTGCTGGGCACGCGGTATTACATGATGCCGTTGCTGCCGACAAGCAGCTACACCGGCGAGGTGAATGTTACCCTTCCGGACCGCATCGCCGGCGAGTACCAGTTCTACGTGGTAAGCGACGTTTACGACTACGTTCACGAAGACGGGCCGGCGGAGAACAATACCGCCGATGCCCCGAATCCGACCAACATCGTTCAGCCGGACCGCCCGAACCTGGTGGTGACGGACATTGTGCTTTCGTCGAACGGTGTGACCTGGACGGTGACAAATACCGGTGCAGCTTCCGCGGAGGGTTTCTGGTGTGACCGGGTGGTTGCGGTTTCGGAATCCATCGGTCAGGAGTTCTTCGTGCTTGGCGACTACTACCGCTCCACACCGGTGGCTGCCGGCGATTCCTACTCGTGGACCGAGCCGATCGAACTGGAGTTGGACGACCCGGCGCTGCACGGTGAGTACCGCATCGTGGTGACCACGGACTACACCGACACGCTCAACGAAGGTCTCGACGGAGGCGAGTACGACAACACCACCACCGACGATGAGACGTTTACGGTGACGGCTCCGGACCGCCCGAACCTGGTGGTGA
>JAGLWJ010000098.1 GCA_023133475.1 Phycisphaerae bacterium
ATCCCCCAGCGGCGCCGTTGGGAATCCCGAATGTCGGGTCTGCGGACCCGACCTACGAAGCTACGGAATCCATTCCCGACGATCCCCGGCGTTCGCACGGTTGAACTCCTCGTTAAGCCCCTCGCCTCATTCATGGCCACGCAAGCGTGGACCATGCCACCCGCCACCCGCCGCCAAGTAAGGTCATCGCAAAATGAACGTGGTCCAGTGGCGGCCCCTGCCCGTACCACACATCTACTTGCCCAAGCCACCCGCCGGTCAACGGCTGACGATACCAGACTGGTCAAATCGATTCATACACGCTTACCGGAAGGACACGTTCAAGTAGATCTCACCTCCGGATATCTCGCGTTGGTTAGTCGACACGGCTACTGGTCGCCCGCCAACCCTGCAAACCTCCCACAACATACTCCCGGTGACTGCGAATCAGAGAGACCGTCTCAGCGTCGACGTCGCCACTGCCCAACAACGCGTCAAAGAACTCGCCGATCTGTTGCCTCGCGGTTTTGCTTGCCTGCGTTCGTAAGGACTGATACAACTCATTGCGGTCGTACATCAACAGACCAACCAACAGAAAGAACTCCACACACAGAGATGTTTCAGACCCACTGCCGATGACCATTTCGGGAACGCTGCTCAGCGACAACAGCTCATCTGAACCGGGTCGTGCACTCTTCAGGAATCGCACCATGTCCTCGTCCCGCGACGCCATCGGTGGTTTCAAATACTGAAAATTCTCATGGTAAACAAAAACTATTGCTAACGCGTCGCCAGCCCGCATAGCATCGAGTATTCCTTCGCTTTTCTCCCGTTCGAGAATGTAATAGGTCCGCGACGCCATGTAATCCAGCAGCTCCTCCTTATGCTCAAACGCATACATAAGTTCCGCAAACGACCGCTGTTCCTCGAACGTCAGCCCCGCCTCCTCCCTGCTCAAGATTGTTGTAGCGATCGGCCCGAGCCGCTGAACGTGTTCCGGTTTACCGATTGGTAACAGCGCGTATAGTAGAAGACCCTGAGTATCAATATCCTGAATGCTCTCGATGATTTCGACATAGGTGTCAGCAGCCGCCTCATGATCAATAGCACTCAAACGCCTCCACAACATTACCAAGAATCCAACGTGTCCGCGCGAGTGCTGTGCGCCAGTCCACCGCACCATCCATGCATCGAAATCATCAACGTCGGAGTCAGATAGTTCGAAAGCAAGGCGCCCAAAACGAGTGGCATCGCCCAGCCATTCACGGATCTTGGACGAGATTTCGTCCACCTGGCCCAAGCGATCGGAAAGCCGCGCGCAAGTATCAAACGCCTTCCTTTCCTCCAGTCTTGCGAACGCTTGCAGCAAATGGCACAGTATTACTCCCCGGACCTCGGGAGGTAAGCTGCACCACAGTGTGGAACCGTTCTCCTCGTCGCGCAGATGCTCCAGTATGGACGTAGCCAGCTCACGGTGGCGAGGTCGCCCTAACTCGATCTTCCCGCGAAGGGACAAATAGGTAAGCTTGGCTACGAGCGCCGGATCAGTTCCAAGGCGCCAACTCTGAGCGGCAGCGCGCAACAGATAGCCTTTCGCGATGTCATGCATACCACGGCATGCGTTGGCCCCCACCAAGTTCACCACGTACGACACCGGACCCTGTATTCTGCTCGCACCATCTAGAGCACCACGCAACTCATCATTCCCGGGTGGTGCGAGAAAGTCCGCATGGCTTGCGCTCAACATGTACTTGCTACGCCACACTTGCGCCCACGCGGCTCTGTGATCTAGGCCAAAGTCTTCCCACAACATTGCGAGATCCCGATACAGTCTTTGTGCAAGCTCATGAAGGGTTGCCGGAAACACCATTTCTGCGTCTCTCGCTTCGGGTTGTGCCGCGGCTGGTAGCTGGAGCTCATGGAGGATGCTCAATACGCTCGGCTGCAATTCCTTTGGCAGCACCCTGGCTCGATACCTGTAGCGCGTCGCCGGCCCCGGCGCGTTTTGCTGGGGTTCCATCGGCCGAGCTGCGCGGATGCACATTTCCAATGCAGTCGCGCGCACTTCGACGTTTACGGCACGGAGCAGGAGCGATCTTTGGTCGTTTTCACGCTCTGCGGGCTCACCTGCGACGGATGCTAACAGCAGTTCCAAGCCCGCCAGGGCCGCCTCAAGGTTTTTGTCCTCCGCCGCAAGGCGGATTCCAAGACAGCACATATGAGTTCGAATCTCTGGCCAAAAGTGCTCTGATTCCGTTTCCAGTAAAGCCGCCCAATACGCTGGTGATCCCCAATCGAGGTGGTTCGGGAGGAGCCCGCCGCATTCGTCTGTCGCAACACAACCTCCTGAGCCACCAACCGAGTAATCAAGTGCCCGCGCATAAAACGACGCCTCAAGCAAGAATGATTCAATCAGAAGCCACCTGTCCTCCTTCGAGACGCGGCGATCGGTCGCGAGCAACCACCGAAGAACTCGACCGACCGACTCCTCGCTCGTAC
>JAGLWJ010000099.1 GCA_023133475.1 Phycisphaerae bacterium
CCTTGGCGCCGTGGACAACTACCTGGTATGACAGCGCTAGGCCCGGCATTTATGCCGGGTGAGAAGGCCGAACGAAGAATCCCCCGTAGGGTGGGTGGAGTCCGCCGCAGGCGGGCGAAACCCACCACACCGGTTGGTGGGTTCCACCTGCCTGCGGCAGGTTCCACCCACCCTACGCCTGGGGGGCAAAGGCAACCATTCCAATACCCGGCATAAATGCCGGGCCTGGCGCAAACCTGCTCCGACAAACCCCACGCTATTCCGCATACGGGTTTACTGAATATTTACTATACCAGAGGCACGATGGAAAAGACGACGAGGTCATCGACGCCGAGTTTGGAGTGAAAGTAAGATAGTGTAAGTGCCCGGAATCCGGGTCTTCCACGTCCACGTTGTCGGTGATAGAGTGTCATCCGCTAAGGCTCGCCGGCGAATCGTCGGTGGAGTTCAAAGCCCCGACGGGAATGTGGTTCCTGGCCCATACTGGAGGTATGATGGAGATGTGGAAAAAGCCCGTATCACGCCGCGAGTTTCTACGTTCAAGCGTCGCCGGAGTGGCAGCCACGGCATTGCCCACGCTGGCTGACGACAAAACGCCTACCACGAAACCGGGCGAACCAATCGAGCTGGTGCCCAAGCGGAAGCTGGGCAAGAGCGGGATCGAGGTGTCGATACTGAACCAGGGTGGAGCCGTCGCCCTGAACCCGCGGCACCTGAACATCATGCACTCGGTGGGCATCCGCTACCTCGATACAGCCAAGGTCTACGGGGAAGGTGCGTCGGAACGTGTCATCGCCGAGTGGCTGCAACGGACCGGGCGTCGCAAGGAATACTTCCTGGCCAGCAAGGACTTTCCCAAGACACCGAATGAATGGGTCAAGATGCTCGACCAGCGTCTCGATGTGCTCCAGACCGACTATCTCGACCTTTTCTTCGTTCACGCATTGGGGGACGAGGATTTCGGCGGAGCCGAAGGGGCCAAGTGGCTGGTGGACAAGGAGTGGATTCAGGCTGCCAACCGGATGCGCAAATCCGGCAAGGTGAAGTTTCTGGGCTTCAGCACGCATTGCAAGCCGGTGGAGTTGCGGGCCAGGCTGCTCAACACTGCTGCCAAGGGCAGTTGGGTCGATGCGGTCATGGTGGCTACCAGCCCCACGCTCATGCGTGAGAACGCCGAGTTCAACCGGGCTCTGGACGCCTGCCACAATGCCGGTCTGGGGCTGATCTCGATGAAGGAATGCTACTTCGGGCATGAGAGCATCAAGGATGTCTTCCCGGGTTTCGCCAAGAGGGGGCTGACACCGTATACTGCGGTATTGACGGCGATGTGGACCGATGAGCGGTTCACCAGCGTCAGTTCGCACATGGACAACATCAAGAAGCTCCGTGAGAACGCCGAGGCGGCGAAGAACTTCAAGCCGTTAAGCAAGGATGAACTGGCCATGGTGCACGAGATGCTGGACCGCTCCAACCGCACGGTCTGCGTGGCCTGTGACGGTAGTTGTCGGCGGGCCAGCGGCACCGATGCAGACCTCAACAGCATAGCCCGCTACGTGGCGTATGCCGAGCAGAACGGGCAATTGGTTGAGGCTCGCAAACTCTTCGCCGCTCTGCCCCCCGAGGCACGCAATTGGTCCGGTGCGAACTTGAAAGCCGCGTCACATGCTTGCAAGTGCAAGTTGGACTTCGAGAGTATCCTGACCCGAGCCGGCGAAGTGCTGACATAACCGCCCGGCGGGGACGTCGAAGATGTCCTCGATTTTTCACACCGCAGAGCACTTGGCGAGGTCTTCGACCGCAACCAAGGGAGAATAAGAGAGCGCATCCGCAGATTACACAGATTGCGCAGATTGTTGAAGAAATATACTCAACCCTATCCTTGCTATTTTGAGGCAAGAGGCAACAAGCAGACGTAGGGTGGGTGGAACCTCGCGGAGCGAGGTGGAACCCACCAACC